>JAHJQU010000438.1 GCA_018819005.1 Pseudomonadota bacterium
ATAAGTTCACCGTCCACCATGCCGAACTCGAACTTGGTGTCGGCAATGATGATGCCCCGCTGTTCGGCGAAGCCGGTGGCAAAGACGTAAAGCCGCAAACTAATGTCGCGCACCTTTTGTGCGATTTCCAGTCCAACCAAATCCGCAGCCCTTTCAAAAGAGATGTTTTCGTCATGCGCGCCTGCATCGGCCTTGGTTGAAGGCGTAAAAATCGGCTCGGGCAGCCGGTCCGCCTCTACCAGCCCTTTTGGCAGCGCAATGCCGCACACAGAGCAAGCCTGACGGTACTCCTTCCACCCTGAACCCACGAGATACCCTCTTACGATGGCCTCTATGGGCAGCGGCTCGGCTTTTCTCACCAGCACCACCCGTTGCGTCAATTGCTCGCGATGCCACCGTCCGTCATCCACCCAACCCGCCAATGAAGGTTCTGTATCTACGATATGATTACGGACAATAGTCTTTGTCCGGTCGAACCAGAAATTCGACATGCGCGTGAGAATTATTCCCTTGCCCGGAATGGGGTTCGGAAGCACATGATCGAAGGCCGAAATACGGTCGCTTGCGACAATTAAAAGATGGCGGCTGTCGGCAGCAGTATAGACATCGCGAACTTTGCCTTGGCGTAAAAAAATGAAATCGATTGGTGGTTGCATAGCATTTCCTCCTTTTGCAAAAAAAAGGCCGCAATTCGTTTCCATGGAAACGAATTGCGGCCTTACATTTTTGTAAGCACCCCTCACCCCTCGGTGAAGAGCCCTTTGAAACTCTCAGGCATTATTTTTTAATGACATTCAGCCCTTCTGCAGGACATCACCTCAGCGCCTTCCTGCAGACAGACTCGGCTTCTTCCTTATTACTTGTTCCCCATCCTTGTCAAGCAATTTATTCGATCTTGCCGGGAAACCGATCACCCATTATGTCCTATTGCGGCTTTGGACAAAGGTGGGAGGGAATTCCAACGAGAAAATGATTATCCTTTCACCGGTAACCGTGCTGATATCCGTGTGCAGACTCTTAACTTTCACGCCGATGATCTTCTCCACCGCCGTCTCCAGCAACGGGCGACCTTGCTCGAGCAGGGTTATTCGAATGCGTTTGATCAACTCGCGTCCGTCCTTGCGGTTAACAGTATTGGCCAGCTTCATTTCCGCCTGGGTGAGCACATTTTTCAGTCGCACCAACACCATGTCGTCGATGATATAGGTCTTGGTTTCCAGAGGACCGCGACCCATGTACTCTTTCTCGAATTTTATCACGGCCTCGCAGATTTCAGTTTCAAGTTGTCCTTTGGTTTTGAATGATAAAAAGCTGCTTTTCATATCTTGCCGTATCGCATTAATCGGCTTGTATGTCAAGTTTAAGCCGATACTTCGTCTTGCTGGGGTGTGCCCGGCAATTTTCGGGAGATTGACAGGTTATGACGTATGAATCGATGATTCCTGAGGAATTCTGAAAATTGTGTATATTTTGCGGCTTGCGGATCATGATTCTGGGTTTTCCAAGTTGAGATGCACAAGGGTTTTAAGAATAATGTGCGGTTCTTCAATAAAGGCCGGTTGCAAAGCAAGAGAAAATGAACTAATGAAGAAATTCAAGAGTTCTTTCCTTCCAACTTACGATAAATTAACTTGCAGAGAGGTATGATGAAGTCGGTATATTTTCCATATACATATATAAAAAAACTGTCGCAGAGGATTTATGTGCCTGTTTTAATCAGGTAACAGTTTACCAGTCTTCCGGGCACAATATCCCAGAAAAAAAGCATAAACTGGCCCAAAAAGGTTTGATAGAAAAAATGTAACCGGTTTTAATAAAAATCAAGGATCCTGCATATGATCGATTTTCCAAATTCAGAGTATGAAAGATACAAACAAATATTTAAAGGTTATCGGTATCCTTTGGCTTTCGTGGATCTGGATCGGTTTGATGAGAATATTGCCTATGTAGCTGCCACCCAGGAGAAAACAGGTAAAACCATACGGGTCGCATCAAAATCAATCCGATGCCTTAAGTTGATCAAACGCGTTTTTGAAAAGGGAAAAGAGGCCTATCGCGGGATACTGGCTTTTACCATGGAGGAAGCAGGTTTTCTTCTTGACAACGGACTTGAGGATATTATTGTGGCATATCCGTCCGTACAGCCAAGCGATATGGACATTTTCGTTGAAAAAACAAAACACGGTGCAACTCTGTCTCTGGCGGTGGACTCCTTAGAGCATTTAGAGACTTTGTCCCGGGCAGGTAAAAAGGCAGGTATTGTGCTCAACGCCTGCCTTGATATTGACATGTCATACAGGCCCCTTGGCAATGCCGCCCATATCGGAGTACGGCGTAGCCCTGTTCGCAGTCTTGAGCAAGCCGTTCATCTGGCAAATGCATCACAAAAACTGGCAGGCGTCAGGATCAACTCGGTCATGGGATATGAGGCCCAAATTGCGTCGGTGAATGATGATTATCCCGGGCAGTTAATAAAAAATGCTGTGCTCAGGTTTGTAAAAAACCTTTCTGTAAAAGAACTGACACACCGGCGGCAAAAGATTGTAAATGCACTTGAATCCGCAGGCCTTGACCTCAAAGTTGTCAATGGCGGGGGGAGCGGAAGCCTTGTATCCACGGGAATGGACAGGTCTGTGACAGAGGTCACGGCAGGTTCGGCCTTTTTTGCTCCAGGTCTTTTCAGGTATTTTAATGAAGTAAAATTCAAACCTGCCGCTTTTTTCGGGTTGCAGGTCACACGTATCCCGGGCAAGGGGATCATCACCTGCCAGGGCGGTGGATATGTAGCTTCAGGTGAGGTGAATGTCAACAGGCTCCCCTGCCCTGTGATGCCCAAAGGGTTGAAATATCTTTCAATGGAAGGGGCGGGTGAGGTTCAGACTCCGCTTACAATATCCAGGCATGCACCTGAAATGAATCTGTATGATCCTGTTTTTTTTCAGCATGCCAAGGCAGGGGAATTATGCGAAAGGTTTAATATGCTCTACCTGGTTCAAAACCAAAAGGTCATCAATGAAACTCCAACCTATCGCGGGAATGGGAAGGCTTTTTTATAGCAAGGAGAAAAAAAGTGAATAAAGATCTATCCCGGATTTTTGATTTTGTTTTTGTGGGGGCGGGCATTTCAGGTTCGTTTATCGCTAATGATCTGTGCCTTGCAGGATGTGACTGTCTGATGCTGGAAGCAGGTAAGCATTTTACAAGGAGAACCTATCCTTCCAATGGGCTTGACGGCACGTCCCAGCTTTACTGGTCCGGAGGACTAGAACTTGGCCATGACTGCAAAATCGCCTTTTTGCGCCCCAAGGTCGTGGGTGGCGGCTCCATCGTGAATCAGGCGCTTGTGGACCGGTTTGACGAGGATGCCTTAAGCTCATGGAAAAATGTGTCAGGGGTGGATTTCTTTACGGAAAAGGATATGGCCCCCTGGTATGACAAAGCTGAATCTGAAATATCAATCCAGGAAATCCCTGCTGAATTCAGGAACAAAAATGCCCGGATTTTTGAGCAGGGGTTTAAAAATATGGGGTATCAGAATGCCCCGCTGCGAAGAGCACAGAGCAATTGTCACATGGAAGAGGGAAACTGCTGTATTGAATGCCTAAACGGATGCAGGATCGGAAGCAAACAGAGCACACCGGAAACAGTACTAAAAAAGGCCCTGGAAAACGGCCTCACCCTTCTTTCCGAGGTCGAAGTGACAAGAATCATTGAAATGGACAGGGACATAAAAATAGATTGTAATGATGCAAAAGGCGGTCTTATGACATTCAGGGCAAAAAATCTTGTCTTGGCAGGTGGGGCCATAGGAAACGCAAGGCTTTTATTAAACTCCGGATTTGATAAGAAACTGCCGAGGATCGGTCATGATTTTTACTGCCACCCCCAGTTCATGAGTTTTGGCCTG
>JAHJQU010000439.1 GCA_018819005.1 Pseudomonadota bacterium
GAGGGGAAAAAAGATGAGCAGAAATAAGAATGTTTATTATTTATATCTTTTGACAATTTTATTCATCACCCTTTCCGGTTTCGGACAGATGCCCATTTTCAAAAGGTATTACATCGCCGACATACCCGGGCTGGGGTGGCTAGCCAAATTTTATATAACACATTATATTCATTATATATGTGCGGCACTCATTATAGGAATAACGTCATACGCGACAGCCGATTATCTGCTGCTTGCAAGGAAAAAATTGAAATTGGCCTTTACGGGATATTTAAGGGCGGCGATGATTACAGGTTTGATGATCACCGGTGTTCTGCTTGTAATAAGAAATTTTGAAGGCTACATATTTTCCCATAATTTAATAATTTTTCTTGATTTGAGCCATCTTGCACTGGTGATGCTATTTTTGTTTACAAGCCTCTATTGCCTTATCTTCAAAAAGAAATGGACGGTTGGGGTGAACAGTGAATAGTGAACAGTCGATAGTGAATTATGAATATAGACTTTGTTCTTTTTTTACTATTCACTGTTCACTAACGACTATTCACTATTAACGAACGACTTTTTATTGTAAAAGGAGTGAGACCTTACATATTATGAAAGAGATAGTAATATTACTTGCTGTTGTCGGAGTATGGGTTCTGCTACAGGCATATATATTGCCGAAATTTGGAATATCAACATGAATGCGTAATTCTTGTCAGGTGACAAGCAAAAAAGCCGATGCAAAAAATCCCGGAGCGGAAAAAGATAATTGATGAAGACACCGAATTGATCAATGCCATAAATTCGGGGCAGAAATCCTTATTTTATGATCTTGTAAAAAAATACGAACAGAAACTTTATAACTTCGGCCTGAAGGTGTGCGGAGAAACAAGAGATGCCGAAGATATGGTTCAGGAAACTTTTTTAAATGTTTACAGGTATCTGGCTGATTTCAGATCCGAATCAAAATTCAAAAACTGGCTGTACAGGATTGCCGCTTCAGTATGTATAAAGAAAAGGCGCAAATCAAAATTTGCGCCTCAAAAGGAGATATCTCTCGAAGATTTCATCCCGGAGAATAAAGATAATATTCCGGATAGCCTGCCTTCCTGGGCTTCGAAACCTCTTGAAAAGGTATTAAACGACGAGCTGTCCAAAAACATCCGCAAAGCGATTTTGTTACTTCCTGAAAAATACAGGGTTGTACTGGTTTTGAGGGATATTGAAGGATTCGACACCGAAGAGACGGCTCAGATTCTGAATATAAAGCCTTCAAGCGTAAAAGTAAGACTCCACAGGGCGCGTCTTTTCCTTAAGGAAAAACTGAAGGACTATTTTTCAGCATGAAAGAAAAAAATCACGATCATAAAAAATGTATTTCGATATTTAAAAGGCTCTCCGGGTATATAGACGGCGAGCTGGATGAAAAAACTTATGAAGAAATGCAGATCCACATCAAAGAGTGCATAAAGTGTGAGGTATGCCTTGAAACGCTTAGACGAACAGTGGATCTTTGCAGGAATATGAAAATGCAGGGAGTTCCCGATAGGCTGAGAGAGCGGTTGAAGCTGATGATTTACGATCCCTCGAATCTTTGACCCTTCGAATCCTTGACCCCTTTATCTTTAACCATATTCGCAATCTCATCCAGAAGCGGCGGTTTCAAAGTTCTCCATTTCGGCTTAATGGCATTGTCTTCATGCCACTCAAAATCAACAGCCTCAAAACTTTCAGGTATGACACGCTCGTTTTTCTCGCCATAAGTTTTCACAGGATAATGTTCAATCCACAGCATGCGGTGCGCGTCAATGTGAAAATCCCTTGATACCATTGTGGCTATGTGGCCTGCGCAGCTTCTTATCGACATTTTGCTTTCCGGAACATCTGAAACTACGGCAATTATTGGGCGCAGATGCGCGATACCTTTCGAGTCTCCCTTTGAAAAATCATATATCCGAAGCCTGCACATTCCGCTTCCCAGTCTAAGCTTCCCGCCCCACCCTTTCCATGAATATATTATATCCCGAACAAGCATGATAATTCCTTGTCAGAAAAAAAGTAATAATTTTATGATTCCGGGCAGCAGACTGCTGATAAAGCGGTCCTCTTTCCGTTTAGTTGTAGAAATATAAGACTTAATAATCTAAAAATCAAAAACTCTTTTATTACTTTTTTATGGACCCGTGGGAACTGCCCGGAATTTCCTCGGAATAGAGGCTTTTCTTCATACCACCATAACTTTATCAACTCAAAAATTTCATCTTCTCTTGTGGGAGAGGATTAGGGTGATATGAAGAATACCTTTATATATTTGAATTTTTGGAAATTTATGTATAATGAAACTGATGTGGCTTTTTTAATACATTCCTGAAATTGAAGAATACCGATGTAGTACTTGAATTCCTTCTGGTTAGGGGGGGCTTTCAACATGAAGCATGATTCACATTACAATAAAAGTCCGGAATATTGCGGGCAAATCCTCACCGGGAAATACAGTAAGGCGCTGAAGAAACGCGTGTCGGAATGCATAGCAGCTTTCCAGGCTTTTGAAAAAATCGGGAATCTGTCGATACCTTACATATCGGCCTGGCATGAGGATGAAAACATCATCTGGTA
>JAHJQU010000069.1 GCA_018819005.1 Pseudomonadota bacterium
GGCAGTGAAACAAGCAAATCGGCCTGACTGTCATTTATCATGCAGCGAAGAATTTTGGGAATCAGCTCGGAATCCTTCTGGAGCATCCGTTCAGCAAAGAGCTGATGTGAAGATGTGTTGATCATTATACCTCTCTATATGTATTAAATAAGGTCTCTATACTTTTGCATAACATCCGATCTATCGTCATGTCGGGATATGACAAACGTGAGTTATTCGAAGCCTCAGTCGTTGGTTTCTGGTTTATAATGTTCTTTAAACGTTCAATCAAGAATATTGGTCCCGTAAAAAAGTCTAAATTCAGACGGCAAAGTAAAAAGCTCATTATGCAAGGCGCACGAATCTTGAGGAATGAAGCGTACTTATTGGTACGCTGCAATGACGAAAGATGAAGTGCAACACAGCAGAATGACTTTTTACTTTGCCGTCAAGAATAACCTGGCAGGTATTATTATGAGAAAAAACACATAGTGTCAATTAAGATAATCAGGATTGCTGTGATAATTTACCACGAATAGGGGAGTGGTTTGTTGATTGTTATGTGTCTGTTTTCAATGCTTATATATTCTCCGGTAAGAAGATCCTTGAAGATACGGCTGACCATTTCTCTTGAGGATCCCGTCATATTCGCTATTTCCTGATGAGTCAGTTTTTCCTCTATGAACAGCTTATCTCCTTTCGGTTTGGCATAGTTAACAAGAAGTCTTGCCACCCGACCGTAAACATCCATAAGGGCGAGGCTTTCAATCTGTTTGGTTGCCTCCCTAAGCCTTTTTACAGCTCCAACGAGGAGATTAAAAGCCATATCGGGGTTTGATGAAAAAATATCTCTGAAAACTCCACTTGATATTATTAAAACTTCAGTCGGTTCCCTTGTCATTATTGTTGCAGATCTGCGCTCTCCATCTATAAATGCAATTTCTCCGAAATATTCACCGGGTCCGAAAATCGAGAGTATAACCTCTTTACCGTGTTCATCATTAATAATCGCTTTTACCTTTCCGCTGCAAATGATGTAAAGAGAATCTGTTTCGTCCCCTTCATTCAGCAAAACAGTGTTTTTTAGAAATGTTTTTTTGACTGCCGCCATGGACAGCTCGGAAAGATCGTCATCATTAAGGAATGAGAATATCGGGATATTTTTTAGTATTTCTGCAGGTTTCAAAATGCCAACTCCAATTTGATTAAAAGATTCCTCGCAGTTTCTTGTGTAGATCCTTACCCTTAAATGCAATTCGATAAACTCGGTGCCACAACACAAAAACTTATCTGACAGGATTTACAGGATTTGACGGATCAATGGTGGTAGCGCAGGCGATGGTTTATTGCCTGATCCGCCTCAGGCGGACAGACAACATCCTGTCCATCCTGTAAATCCTGTCTAAAAACTTTTGTTAATCAATGCGTTATATCGAGAACATTTACAGCAACTGTTTACCCATATAAAACAGCTAAGAGCTGATTATTTTAACCGGAAGAAGCATGAATATTATCCGGTTTATTTATTGTCTCATCGTTATTTTTATTCTTCAGGGAGGGAAAAAGATTAATGAGTCTCTTTTTGTCATCAGTGGTTCCGGATACTTCCTTTAAGTCATGCTTCCTTGAGTGATCCATTCTGCAGTTGCCTTCAAAGACTACACCCTCGTGGATGACAAGAGATGAAGTTACTATGCTTCCATAAACCTTACCCTTTGAATGAATTTCGGTGCTGTAAGCGGTATTGATGTTGCCATGGACTTCTCCGCTTATTATAACACAATGAGCGTCGATGTCGGCTTCTACAACGCCCCTTTCCCCTATAATCAATGTACCGTCAGAACTTATTTTGCCTTTGAAATGGCCATCTATTCTTACGGTTCCATGGAAAGAGAGTTCACCTTTGAACGAAGTGTTTTCCCCAAGAAATGCTACTGCATTGGCTTTTTTCATGTTCATATTCCCCGTGCAGAATGTTCACATAGGTGCTGAAATAATTTTTAGCAGGATTTGTTATAAAACGCAAAGGGGAATGTTTAAAATTCGGCGAGTTTTTTCAAATTGGAAATAATTTCCCATGAAAAACCCTCTTTACGGCATGGCAATATGGCATTATTCGTAAAAATTGGATCGGTTTCAATCTCATAACGGGAACAAAGAACAGCTTGTTTCCAGAATCCGGTATGGGGAATAGGGGCGTAATATGTCGGAACGGGCGTTATGCCGATTTCTTTAACCGTTTTGATTGATTCCATGATTGAGGCTGTTTCCTGGCCGGGAAGGCCGACAAGCAGATATGCTCCAACCTGCTTTTTGGAGAATCCTGCTTCTTTCAGAAATGATATTGACTCCCTGAATTCAGTTTCGGAGACTTTCCTGTCAAGGTCGGTTCTGTTTTCGAATAAAGTTGTTTCAAGCCCAAGCCTCACTGTCCGGAAGCCCGCCTTAAACATGAGGCCCGCCGTTTGCTTCGTTATTTCTCTTATGTGAATTGCATTCGGAGTGTGAAACCTGACATTGATCCCGGTTCCAATTATCCCTTCAAGGATCGGAATCGCATGGCTTTGTGCATCCGTCAGAAATGCATCGTCATAGAGGGCAAAATCTTTAACTTTATATTTTTCATGCCAGTGCATGATTTCATTTATGACCGATTCCGGAGTTCTTTTCATCCGTTCTGGAAATAGAAAAGAAGATGCGCAGTATGAACAGGAGAAAGGGCAGCCTCTTGAGGTGAGTATCGGAATGAAGGCGATTTTATTTTCAAGATCGAATGCAGGGTAGGGGTAAGAATCAATCTCTTTGGGATCAAATTTCATGCCGGCGGAAAATCCGGTATATTCCTCTATAATCTTAAGGATGAATTTTTCTCCCGCTCCGACAAAAACCCTGTCTGCGCCTGAATATTTAACCGCATGTTCATAACAAAGAGTCGCGTATATCCCTCCGAGAAGAACCGGAACCGGAGGAAAGGTCTTCTTTAGAACTCTTATTGTTTCAATGAGACCGGGATACCAGTATGTCATGTGGGAGGTAACGAGAATGAGATCGGGTTTTGGAACATCCAAAAGGTCTTTCCTGAACATTTCTTCAGATATTCCATATCTTGAATAATTTCTCGGAATATCTTCAAGCCCTTCCGGTTTCGGAATAAAAGTCTTCAGATATGAGCCTCTTCCATCTTGTTTGGATGGGGTATGATTTTTAATGTCCGGATGAAACCTGTTCAGGCAGTCGATGTACGTAACTTTGCATCCGTGCTCTCGTAAAATAGAAGCAAGGTAAAGCAGACCTATCGGTTTTGCCCAGTAATCGTAGGCGGCAAAATCATGTATCCACGGGTTGACGAGCAGGATATTTGGGGTGTCTGAAATCATTTGAAAATGGTTGAACCAAACATGATGTTTTAGTAAGAAAAACGAAATTCAGACGGCAAAGCAAAAAATCATTCTCACACAAAGATCACGGAGGACACAAAAAAACATGAATGTTTTTAATAGATCTTTCTTCGTGTCTTTGTGTCTTCGTGTGAAAAATTGTTTTTTCGATTCCGTCAATTATTGTCTGTTGAGAAATATTTCATGGATGTTTTTTTAAGTTCTTTCCGGCTGAATAAAATAGTGTAAGTGTCAATGGAAGTTGCTTCCGACATCATGCGGACTGTTTCCCTGCATGATTCTTCGTTTCTGGCATGCACCATCGTATAGAGGTTATACGGCCATTTTCTGGTGGGATTGCGCCTGTAACAGTGTGAAACCTGCCGGAAGGACGCAAGCTTTTTGCCGACCTCCTCGACACGCTCCTCTTCAACTTTCCACGCCGCCATGGCATTAGATTCGAATCCTGAGTTCTGGTGTCGCAAAGTCGCACCGAACCGCCTTATTACGCCTTTATCGCAGAGTTTTTTAAGGGTCTCAAGGAGGATCTCTTCAGTAATATCGAGCTGTTTAGCTATTTTGGCGTAAGGCCGCTTCACAACCGGGATGTCTCCCTGTATTGAAGCAACGATCTGTTTTTCGAGTTCAGTCAGCATAAGGCGATATAGGAAGGAAGCGGGTAAAATGTCAAGGTTTTTTAACGCAAGGATTCCAGGATTCCAGGATTTTTTCACTTGAATCCTTGGACCCTCGAATCCTCATAGGATCATCAACTCTTTTGGAGATGATCCTAAAATAAAAAATTTATTGATAGGCGCCGGGAGGTGTGATATAAGAAAAACAGAATGAAAC
>JAHJQU010000440.1 GCA_018819005.1 Pseudomonadota bacterium
AAAGATATGAAAAAAAGGACAATCTCTAAGACTGATAGACTGTAGGCGGCGTTTAGGCTGTGGGAGGAAGTCGAGTGTGGTTACGCAAAACTCCAGACTTTTTGAACTGGCTTGTGCAAAAACTAAAAGTCTTCCAGCAAGGAGTAACATAAACAGGGGCAAACAAAATAACCTTGGAGGTTATTGCCTCATTTGCTGCCAATTTTATCAGCAACTTCAGGAGATGAAAAGACGTAGGAAATATTTTTGGTGCCTTTAAATTCCTTTAGTTTTTTGAGATATTTAAACTTAGGAACTTCCTTTTTTAATGAAACTCTTAATAACACAAGATCAAATTTCTTCTGCATTGCAATCTGTTCTAACTCATTATAATTACCACCTTGAGTATCTAAATTATAAAATGCATCGCTACTAGTCCCTGAAAAAGCATCTTCAACCATATACTCTCTTCCAGCGTAAAGTAGGAACCTTTTATCTTCAGTAATTATTCTAAGCTTTCTGGTATCAGGATTATTTGCTATCCATTTGGCAGCAACCATCAAGCTGTTGTCCTGCTTCCATTCCCGTTCAAAGCACTCGTAAACAGGCATCGTAAAAAATAAAAGAAAAAGGGCCGCAAATACCTTTTGAGATAATTTTCCGGACAAGTACTCGAAAAACCTGTGCATACCGGCTCCAATCCACGGATAAATTAATAATGCCGGAATCGAAAGAAATCTGCTTGTTAAAAAGTCCATTTTGACTAAAAAGTAATAAGCCATTAGAATATATAGCCAGAAAGCACATACAACAAAAACACGATTGGTTTGAACCATTCCATTAAAGCTAAAAAAAAGCGGGAGCAGGAATAATGGGGATAGAACAACAATAAAAGTTTCGATGAGTCCTAATAAATAGATAACAGGTATATAGTGCAATGTTATTTCAGAAAAATTATTTCTCAATCCGGAGACCGGGGAAGATTGAGAAAGGGTTTTTAATTGGTCAGAAAGGACGTAATAATTATCAAGAAATTCTATTTTAAATAATCTCTGAAATTCTGAATATATCTCAAAACTCCTGTTAAATGAATTCGTACTATTCTGCCCGAAAATAAAAAAAATGATTAACAAAAAAAGTGGTACCATTATCAATAAAATAGAGCCCTTCAGCAAATATGCTCTTTTTTGTTTTTCAATAAAATATAAAGCTAAAAAATATACCGGGGAAAAAAGAATGAGAATTATTCCTTCAATTCTGAAGAATATGGAACTCACTGAAAAAACAGCTGTCATAAACAGAAAAAAAATCCGCGGTTCTTGCGAACTGCGGAAGGCAAAATAAACAGCCCAGGCTATGCAGAATATAAATCCAGGATCACGAATGACACCATCTGCCAAATCATTCGGAAAAGGAGCAATGGCAAAAGCAAGGCATGCCCAGAAAGCGGCATTTCGGTCGAAAAGCTTTTTTGTCAGTAAATAGAGTGGAACAAGAGTAAAAACTATAAAGGTTATAGATATTATTCTTGCTGCAGATACCCAGTCAGGAATCAGAAAATGAAACATTGAAATTAATATAGGATAAAAAGGCATAGGGTAAATAGAAAGGCCTTCCTTAAAATGCCCACCAGCAATTTTTTGAGCTGCCTCAATATAAAGCATACCATCTTTATTAACCATGCTGTAAGAGAGAAAGAGAAATAATTTAAGCACTACTGAAATAAGAATTATATAATAAAGGCCTCTTTTGTTTTCAGGCCATTTTGAAATCTTTTCGAAGGTAATAACACTTTCCATTAAGATGTTCCTCTAAAAAGCTGGCATCCGGTTAAACTGTTTTCTCAAGAAGACGCTATGACTCCTCACCTGTTTTTAAACCATTCTGCCGTTTCTTTTAATCCCTGGGCCAATGTTATGGGAGGATTCCAGTCAAGCTCTTTTCTGATCTTTGAGGAATCAACAGCAAGAGAGCCAGTAAGTCTCTTAATCTCCTGCAATTTCCCGGTTATTAAGCCTGCAAGGTTTAGAATAAACAGTGGCAGATAAAATAATCTCGCCGGTTTTCCGAGCGCTTCTCCCATTTGCCTGATAAGTTCAGGTGTGGATACATCTTCGTTGTCACTGACCAAATATGTTTGTCCCGCGGCTTTCTGATGGTTTAGACAGGCAATAATTGAATCCACAAGATTCCCAAGATAAATCAGGCTCCGTCTGTTGTTGACGGATAAGAAAGGCATTAGGAGTCCCCTGTCGACAGCTTTTATCAGCCTGAGGAAATTTGCCTTTACTCCAGGTCCATAGACCATCGGCACACGGATGATCACCGTTTCCATTCCTGTTTCATAGCCTATGACCTTTAATTTTTCTTCAGCCTCCCACTTGCTTATGCCGTACGGATCAACCGGCCCAGGAGCATCCTCTTCGTTATAAGGCTCTTCCCTGCCCTCTCCGTTAACTTTAACGGTGCTCATAAAAATAAACCGCCGGACACCCGAAGAAGCAGCAGAACGTGCGAGCTTTTCGGTTCCGGCGGTATTTACAATACGATATTCCGAAAGAGGATCGGATGATGAATCATCCATCACATGAACCCGTCCGGCAAGATGAACTACCGAGTCAACATTATCGAGAGCATCTTTCCATTCCGTGTCAGGTCCGATTGAGCCTGTTTCTATGATTTCGATTTCTTTGGGAAGGCTCTTTATTTTTTCCCTGGACCTGACGGAGGCGCGGACTTTCCAACCTCTTAAAACCATTTCCCCACAAAGCGCCTTTCCGACAAAGCCGTCTTCTCCTGTTACAAGAACACAATGCAAATCAACACTCCTCCTACAATTTTATTTTGTGCCTTTCCCCCTTTACAGTATTCACTCTTCACTGTTCACTATCGATTATTCACTTATTCCATACATTACGATTAACGTAGTCGGTGTAACTCATTATAATCCAGAGCACTTTTTTTGAAACATTATCGGTATCATAATCGTGGATGAGTTTGAATGTCCGGCTTCCTCGTGTAAACTGTGATGTGACAATGTCAATGGATTCAACTACTGTATCTTTACTGAGGCCGCACATGATCAGGGTACCCTCATCCATCCCCTCGGGACGCTCATGCGCCTGGCGGATCGTCACCGCCGGGAAGTTCAGGATGGATGATTCCTCTGTAATGGTGCCGCTATCAGAGACAACGCAGAAGGCATGCATCTGGAGTTTCACATAATCAAAAAAACCCAGAGGTTTTAAAAAGCGGATCAGGGGATCCGAATCGTTAACACGTATTTCTTCGATCTTCTTTCTTGTCCGGGGATGCGTGGAGACGATCAGCGGCATTCCGTAATGCTTTGCGATGAGTTGCAACGATGCCAATAGGTTCCCGAAGTTTTCCTCGTTGTCTACATTTTCTTCACGGTGCGTACTGACAACGAAATATTCTCCCGGATGAACCTGGAGCCTTTCAAGTACATCAGAACCCTCGATATGAGACATGTAGTAGGAAAGAACTTCTTTCATAGGGGATCCAGTCTTGATGACAGTTTCCGGTCGAAGTCCCTCTGCCAGCAAGTAACGGCGGGCATGTTCCGTTAAAGGCATATTGATGTCACTCAGGTGATCAACGATCTTGCGGTTTATTTCCTCCGGTACGCGCTGGTCGAAGCTTCGATTGCCTGCCTCCATATGAAAGATAGGTATTTTGCGACGCTTCGCCGAAATTACGGACAGACAACTGTTTGTGTCTCCATACAACAAGACGGCATCAGGTTTCACCAGCTCCATCATCTCATCGGATCGAGCGATTACGTTACCGATGGTCTGGGCCACGGTCTGGCCTGCAGCATTCAAAAAATGATCAGGTTTCCGGATACCGAGATCCTGGAAAAAGATTTCATTCAGTTCATAATCGTAATTCTGTCCTGTATGCACCATGATATGTTCCGTATGAATATCCAGCTCGCTGATGACACGGCAGAGCTTAATGATTTCGGGGCGAGTACCCACGATAGTCATAACCTTTGTTGACATAATCTCTTTTCTCCAATTTGCTTGATAACAACATGATGACTTCTAACGCAACAGTTCTTCACCTTGAGCCAGATCACCATCATCAATCATCAACTTATTTCTTTTCAACAATTCAATGGTTTGATTTAAATCGAGGACTTTATCCGCAGAGCTGAACTCCTTTTCCAGCGCTTTCATTACCGGTTCTTCCTCTACGTGTAGTTCCGGCAGCATGGGGAGAATAGCATAATAATTTCCTCGTTTGACGCAATGATAGGCTTCTTCTTCCGAAACCATTATTTCATCAATCTTTTCTCCCGGTCGGATGCCCGTCACCTTTATTTCAACGGGCCGATTCCCGAAAGATTGTTCAGCGTGGGCAAACATGAGGCCGTTTGCCCACCCTACCAGGCTAAAGTAGCGTCGATCTAAAATGTCCAAAAAAATAAAATATTTACAAATTAATCGTTTTCTTCTTGACAGGAGGCAATATAGGATGTCCCCATCTGGCACTTACGATAGGCATCAGCCCAACCCGAGCCAGAAGGCCAGTGACCTGGTGAGTCTGGTCATGGTGTCCTCATCAAGCCGCCCGACCACTTCCTTCACCTTTTCCCTGGGAAGCGTGATGATCTTGTCCACCATGATCTGGCTGGGTTTGGCAAGTCCGTTTTCGCGGTCGGGCTCCACGTCCAGGCGGAAGAGAGGGACATCCCGCAGGTGGCTGGTGAGAGGGCACACCACAAAGCTCGGATGCGTTTCGTTTGCCAGGTCGGTCTGCACGATCACCGCCGGCCTGGGCTTGCCGTAGCTGCCAGGGGCCACGACCAGCACCACGTCGCCCCGTTTCAGTCGTTCCACTCCCACCCCTCGGTATCGGCAACCTGCTCAATCCACTTACCCGTCTCGGACTCGGCGCGGTGGTCGGCGTCAACGAGCAGCGATTGCCGCCGCACCTCGGCCGCAAGCTTCCCGGACCGCTTATCCGGAACCCAGATCTGCACCGGCCGCAACCCGGCCCCCCGTAGCCTTTCTCTGTACTTCTTCATCTTTTCCGTCGCACTCGGGGCCATACTCTCACCTCATTACTAAACCTTTACCGATAAAATAACATGTTACCAAGGGGCTGTCAAGGTGCTGCTCCTCCTCCAAGAACAAAAAAGGGGTCTGACCCTTTTTCCCCTACAATGCAGTCATCATAATGCAAACGTTAAAGCAAGGCGTAAATAATACGGACTTGTGTATATTTCGTGCATCCGGACACCCCGGATAGGCAAAACCCTTCAACCAAACGAACCAGAGAAACGTCTAACCTAATGAGGCTCTTGCAAAACTGTTTGTCATCCCCGAATGCTTCTATCCCCGATACAGGCATTTGGGGACGGATATGGTTTTTCAAGTCGTGCCAAAGGCAGATTCGCCGAGGCGAACAGTTAGAACCAGATTCCCGCTCAGAATCGCTGCGGGTCGTGCCTTAGGCAGATTCGCCGAGGCGAAAATGACAGAATTGGGACTTTTGCAAGAGCCTCAAAGCAATCATTTTTTTCTTGACAGGGGGCAATATAGGATGTCCCCCTCAGGGTGGTAAAATGGGGGAGATGACCGTCGGAACCCCTCGCATTCAAGACAATCTGTTCGGCAGCAAGTTTCGTCTGAGCATAAAAAGTGTCGGGATGAGTTGGCGACATCTCAATGTTTACATCTCATTATATGCGATATATCAAACCATTTCTCAAATTGCATGAAATAAATATGGCTCTGTTCTTCTTTGTTAAAGAGAGAAAACCACCTTCAGGGCTTGATCGATCGCGCGCATATCGTCGTGTTCCAATTTGCCCCGCACCCGAGACAATCTCAAGCGATAGTCAATCGGACGGGTTTGCAGGCAGTCGGCGATGGACTTCTTGTCAAGACCGTTTATCTGAGACGGAATCAGGGCCACATTGGTCTTGATTCGCGACTTCTTCTCATTCCATTCCGTGATCGGCACAACTTGTATGACAGGGACGCGCGCATTGTAAACATCGTTGGTCACAACCACGCAGGGGCGCACTTTACCTGTCTCAGACCCCTTTACCGGATTCAGATCGTCGATGACCATACCCCGCGAAAGAGTCGTCATTCGGGCCAGCCTTGAGCCGCAGAGTCTGTCAATACTTTGAGCTCAGAATCCTCCACGTAAGTTTCAGCATATAAATCGGCTGATTCCCTTAATTTCTGCGATTCCAATTCTTCCCTTAACCGGTTCAACGCCTCACGAACCATGGCGCTTTTATCCTTGAAACCGTAATTCTTATAATTATTTAAGAATTCAACCTGATTCTCATTACAACTGAATTTAGCCTGCTGCATGATATCCTCCTTCGTGAGACCCATAAATTAGGTCTTAAAATGAGACCCAACTATAAGGCCATGTCGTACGGATGTCAATAAAATAGAGATCTGTACATCCCCCATACCCGGTCCCCGCATTGCAGATTCGACGGCCTTCTGGTCAGTAACATCGCCGATTACAACATTGACATCCGAAGGGAATATGCCCGCTGTAGGAGCATCGAACGAGAAGGTACGAATCCAATATCCTGCTTGGTGCAGTGCGTGGATGACGTGCGGCCCGATGGCGCCGGTGGCGCCTGTTACTAAAACCGTCATTGCTTAAGCAGTTCTCCATAGACCTTCATCGTCTCTAAAACAACCTTTTCTTCTGAAAATTCAGCTTCCACAATTTCCCGGCCACGAGCCCCCAGCTTTACTCTGAGTTCTGGGTTTTCAATCAGAGTTTTGAGGGCATTGGCTAAAGATTGTGCGTCATGTGTCGGACACCAATCAACCGTACAAAGCCCTCCTAATAAATCCGCTGGCGCCAGTTATTGGAACATTCGCCATTCCCTTAATCACTGAACTTTTACCCAAAACCGCCAACTCTTTCTTCTAAGCTACAGCAACTTCAGGTTTAAGGAGCCTTGATCTAGCCGGTTTGAGGCCCTTCACTTTCACATAAACGACTCTTTGGCCTGGTTCTCTTTGCCTCTCGGCTAACTGTCTACTCCACTCGTTATATTCTTCGTCTCCCTCGACTTGGAGAACAATCTGGGCATTTCGTGGTATTTTCACCGCAAATTCAGGGTGCTCCACGACGTAACGGTCAAACTCTGTAATTAATATGGCATGTTTTCTCTCTAAGATCGCAATCATCTATTTACCCTCCAGAAAAGCTTTTTGGTAAGTTTTCCAATTTTCTTTTATGTCTTCATCTGCCAAGGTCAAGGCTTCGCCGAGTTTCAAATGGAGTTCTTTCTTAACTTTTCTCCCGTCGAGATAGTAGATATCTATATGAGCAAAGCCGTGAGCAGAATCATAGCGAATTACTGCTTTCCACTGATCATCAACTAAAACCTCCAATTGGACAACAAAGCCGATAACCTTGCCTTTATAAGTTTGATGATAATGCCTTTTGCGAGCGTTCTCCCCTAAAGGGATTACGTATTCATTAACCCTCAAGTTTCGTGTACCCCAGGATATTTGTTTCCTTCAACTGCGGTAATGATTTATTTCCTTTATCCATACCTTCCTGAAACTTGACCTGATTTCTTTCTGCGCCTTAGCGCCTTTGTTTACCCCGTTCAATTCGAAGACTATTTAACTGGGGCGTGAGTATTCTTTTATAAACTTCCATCGTCTGTTTAACCACGTCTCCTCTGAAAATTCAGCTTCAACACGCCTACGGCGCATCTACGACAATTTCACGACCACAAGTTTCGTCTGAGTGTAAAAAGTTTCGGGTTGAGTTGGCGACATCTCAATGTTCACGTCTCATTATATGCGATATATCAAACCATTTCTCAAATTGCATGAAATAAATATGGCTCTGTTCTTCTTTGTTAAAGAGAGAAAACCACTTTCAGGGCTTGATCGATCGCGCGCATATCGTCGTGTTCTAATTTGCCCCGCACCCGAGACAATCTCAAGCGATAGTCAATAGGACGGGTCTGCAGACAGTCGGCGATGGACTTCTTGTCAAGACCGTTTATCTGAGACGAAATCAGGGTCACATTGGTCTTGATTCGCGACTTCTTCTCATTCCATTCCGTGATCGGCACAACTTGTATGACAGGGATGCGCGCATTGTAAACATCGTT
>JAHJQU010000441.1 GCA_018819005.1 Pseudomonadota bacterium
AAATTGGGTGGGTAAAAATAACTGCCTCTGCCTCAAAAAATATCAGCCCCCCTTTCATTCCATTTTTATTATAAATTTATCTACTTCGGTAGATTTGTGGACGCAAACAAAAAAATCAAACGCTTTTTAAATTGCCGATTAATTGCTTTATATTGAGATTTTGAGTTTGTCAATAGATGTATCCTAATAAATTTGATTCAGTAATATCTATTTAATATTTTTAATCTTTTTTCTTTCTTCAAAACGGGCTTTTACCTTTGGAAAGTTGTTCATGTCGGTATGCGGCAGGAAAAGTGAGGCAATATAGTTTTTCATATAAGATGCCGTTTCTGAAAGCTCAAAATTTGTCATTTTTCTGGTCACCTCAACCACATCCCTTCTGATACGGTTTGTAAGGCAGCTCATCTTTGCGCCAAGGAGAGAACCGTTTCCGATAAAGGTAATCTTATCAAGGTCTATTTCAGGCAGGAGCCCTATCGTTATCGATTTTTCAAGATCGACAAAACTCCCGAATCCTCCAGCCAGGATAATACGCTCAAGGTTCTGAACGGTGAGGCCAACCTCTTCAAGAAGTGTCATGCAACCGCTGTATATGGCGCCTTTTGCACGTATCAGGTTATCTATATCGGGTTCGGTAAGGACCACATCCCTGTCAATCTGTGTCTCACTTGCCCATGCAAGGACATATTCGTAAATACCGTCTGTTTCGCGAATCCGCCGGGTATTAAGATCCCTATTGAATTTTCCAAGATTATTTATAACACCTGCTTCAAAAAAAGTCGCAACCATGGTTATCAGCCCCGAACCGCATATGCCTTTAGGCCTGACGTTTCCGATTGTTATATTCATGGGCTCAAATGTGACAGGATCTATTGAAAAATCCTCGATAGCTCCCTTTGTGGCACGCATCCCGAATTTTACGCCTCCTCCCTCAAAGGCGGGGCCGGCCGAACATGCCGCGCATGCGAGCCAGTCTTTGTTCCCTATCACTATCTCGGCATTTGTCCCTATATCCATGTAAAGAGTAAGCTCTTCAGACCTGTATATCCCTGAGCCCATGACACCTGCCACGATATCCCCGCCGACATAGCTCGAAATCTGCGGATAGACAAGTGCAGCCACATGATCGCCAAGGTCTATTCCCAGAGAAACGGCTTTTATTGGCGGGTAAAGCGTCGAGGCCGGAACGTATGGAGATCGTCGCATATAACGCGGATTGACCTTCAGTAAAAGCTGGGTCATGGTAGTGTTGCCTGCAATAGTGATGGTTGAAATTTCGTCCGGATCAATGTTTGCCTGTGCCACTATCTTTTTAATTATCGCATTCATGGTTTTGATTACGACATCGTGGAGCTTGTCAAGACCGCCCGGTTTTTCGGCATACACGATTCTGCTGATCACGTCTTCGCCGTAACTTATCTGGCCGTTAAATTCCCCGTGCTGGGCAAGAACATTTCCAGTTATAAGATCGATCACCTGACCGTAAACGGTAGTGGTTCCGATATCCATTGCAATCGCATAGTTCCGGTCGGTCGTATCTCCGGGCTGTATATTTATTATGTGAGTCTTCCTTCCCTCATGAACAGGACGCGCGAGGGTGGCGGTTACTCTGAAACCCTCTTTTCTGAAAACGTCAGGCACTTTTCTTATTACCGGGAGTTCTACAAGAAGGCGGTGTTCATCGTACTGTGCCTTCAAGTGGCTTACCAGGCGTGTAACATCCGGAAGATTATCCTGGGCCGTCGGCTCAGGAAGCTCAAGGTACCTCTTTTCAACGGGAGGCACAAAAAGGCCCTTCTCCTTTAATTCTTCGAGATCGATTTCCTTTATACGCGCTGTCTTCCTCGGGCTGAGAGACATGTTGAGAACGCTTGCATCTACGGAGGATTCAACCGGAATCCGGACAACGAGATCGCTCATGACATTTGATAGACAGGCCTGTCTATACCCTTTTTCAATATCATCATCGCTCAGCTTTTCGGTAATTCCGCCTTCAACTGCCCCCTCTTCAATTATGACCCTGCACTTTCCGCAAACGCCTTCCCCGCCGCATGAAGCATTCACATGAACACCTGCTTCCATTGCGACACGGAGCAGGTTCTCCCCATCCCCGACTGTTACACTTTTATTATGAGGGTAAAACATAACCTTGTGCATGATTTCACTCTATTCCTATTTGATGTAATGCTGGTCGATAACAATTAATTACGGGGCAAAGATCGGCCTTCGTAACTCGTTGATCGTTGATCGTCGTTCGTTGATCGATTCACGATTCACTATT
>JAHJQU010000442.1 GCA_018819005.1 Pseudomonadota bacterium
CATCAAAGCCTTGACAAGAGAACACCAGATGTAGTTTACTGGGCAACACTGCCCAAGAAAGAGGCAGCAGCTTGAACAAGAGCAGCTTATCACTTAAAAAACTCTTTTTGCTGTTCAAACAATCCCGACCACCGCTAAATTTGGGAACTAAAGTGATGCAAATGATAGGGATAGAAAAAAGAGTTATTAGATGATAACCATAATTGATTACGGAATGGGGAATATCAAGGCATTTGCCGATGTTTATAAAAAGTTAAAGATACCAGCCGTTATTGCTAAGCAGGTCGAGGGCTTGAAAAATGCGAGTAAAGTGATATTGTCAGGTGTTGGTGCTTTTGATAATGCAATGCACCGCCTCAATAAATCAGGTATGCTGAAGTTTCTTGATGAGATTGTAACTCATCGTCATGTGCCAGTTTTGGGTATTTGTGTCGGGATGCAAATGTTTGCCTGTTCGAGCGAAGAAGGAAGTCTGCCTGGTCTTGGATGGATAGATGGCGAAGTTAAAAGATTCAATCCTTCTTTAAAAAATTCCATTCGGTTGCCTCACATGGGATGGAATAACATCAAGCCAATAAAATCAATCGGTTTATTAGAAGGACTTGATCATGACGCCCGCTTTTATTTTCTGCATTCATACTATTTCCAGTGTCAGAAAAATGAGAATATTCTTGCTGTAACTGATTATGACGGTGAGTTTGCTTGCGTAGTGAATTCCGGGAATATTTTTGGCGTTCAATTCCATCCGGAAAAAAGCCATCAATGGGGTATTCAACTTCTCAAGAATTTTGCAGAACTATAAAATCAAAAATACCAAAATACAATATGCAAATAACAAATAAATTCCAGATCGCAAAATACAAATGTTAAATAAAAGGCAAAATACAAAATACAAATTACGGATAAGCTCTCAATCATAATATATAAAAATAGATAAATCCCAATGAGCAAAATACAAAATTCCAAACAGTATAACCTAGAAGAAAGGACACTTCAATTTGCTAAGAATGTTGCCCTATATGTGAAGCAATTGCCAAAAAATATTTCAAATTTAGAATACGGAAAACAAGTTGTTAGATCTTCCGGTTCCGTAGGTGCCAATTATATTGAAGCCAATGAAGCTTTAAGTAAGAAAGATTTTATTATGCGAATAAAGATAAGCCGTAAAGAAGCAAAAGAATCGGCTTACTGGCAGAGATTAATTGTAGAAACAAATGATGAAAAATACAGACAAAATGGAATGTTGCTTCATGACGAGGCGGTTGAGCTAAAGAAGATATTTTCTTCTATTATAATAAAATCTGAATAAAATTATGTGGTTAACCATTGGAATTTGAAACTTATTTGTAATTTGTTATTTGGAAATTGGAATTTATCTATGTTGCGTCCAAGAATCATTCCTTGCCTATTGGTGAAAAACAAGGGTCTCGTCAAGACCGTCAATTTTAAGGATCCCAAGTATGTCGGTGATCCAATAAACGCGGTAAGGATATTCAATGAAAAGGAAGTTGATGAACTCATCGTGCTTGATATTGACGCCTCAACCGAAAAGAGGGAACCCGATTATATTATGATTGAACACTTGGCTGAGGAATGCCGAATGCCCTTTTGCTATGGTGGTGGTGTAAAATCCGTTGAGCAAGTAGAAAGAATTATTGGATTAGGCGTTGAAAAAGTAGCAATCAGCTCTGCTGCATTAGAGAATCCAGCGCTTGTAAAGGCAGCCGCTGAACGTGTTGGTAACCAGAGCGTAGTTGTGGTTTTAGATGTTAAAAAACGCCTTATTGGCAATAAATATGAAGTACTTACACATAACGGAAAAATGAAAACAGGAAAAGATCCTGTTGTGTTGGCAAAGCAAATTGAAAGCTTTGGGGCAGGCGAAATCGTTATAAATTCCATTGATAATGATGGCATTATGAAAGGTTATGATTTAGCATTGGTTGATAAAATTCGAGAATCGATAAGTATACAATTAACTATAATGGGTGGGGCTGGGTCGCTTCATGACATAGGCCGGCTAATTAATAAGTATGGGATAATTGGAGCTGCCGCCGGCAGTTTATTCGTATTCAAAGGCGTGTACAGAGCAGTCCTTATCAATTACCCAAACAGGGCAGAAAAAGACGCACTCATAGAAAAAAATTACATGCATCCTTGCATGATGGAGGCACAATGTTTGTAGGGAAGAAGCTACTAATCACCGGTGGCACAGGCACTTTCGGTAATGCTGTCCTTCATCGGTTCCTGGAGACAGACATCAAAGAAATACGTATCTTTTCCCGCGATGAGAAAAAACAGGATGAGATATCGTTTAGACGGTCTACCGTCGGGAACTAATTGATATGACACCAGATCAACTTGAAAAACTACTGACGCGGCGAGAGAGCGCGACGATGGAACGCAAAGAGTCGGCACGGGAATTGCCCCGTAGTCTCTTCGAGTCTGTCTGTGCTTTTCTCAATCAGGATGGCGGGACCATCCTCTTGGGTGTAGCCGATGACGGGGCGATAGTGGGCGTCGAAGCGGATGCCGTCGAACGGCTGACGGCTGAGATTGTCAATCTCTCGAACAACCCCCAGAAACTTAACCCACCCTTCATCCTGTCGCCGCTTTCCGTAGACTATCAGGGCAAACAAGTCTTGGTTCTCCAGGTCCCCGTCAGCTCGCAAATCCACCGCTGCAACGGCATTGTTTATGATCGCGGACACGAAGATGATTTCCGCGTCACGGACCCGGTGCGGATCGCGGCCATGGTCAACCGCAAGCAGAACTACTATACCGAGTTGACCGTGTATCCTTATCTGCATGTCAGCGACTTTGAGCCCGGCTTGCTGGACAAGGCTCGTCGGTTGATCCGTGCGATGACCCCCAAGCATCCCTGGCTACCCTTGAGCGACGAAGAGCTTCTGCTCAAAGCCGGATTCTGGCGCAACGATCCGCTGACGGGGCGGGAAGGCTACACGCTGGCGGCGGGGCTGATGTTCGGGAAAGAAGAGGCTATCCATCAATTGGTACCACACTACAAGATTGATGCCCTGGTTCGCCGGGTGAACCTCGACCGTTATGACGACCGCCTGAACATTCGGGTCAACCTGATCAAAGCCTATGACCTGCTGATGGATTTCGTTGCAAAGCATCTGTCAGATCCGTTCTACCTTGATGGCATCCAGCGAGTCAGCCTCCGGGACAAGATCTTCAGAGAGATCGTGGCGAACTTGCTGGTGCACCGGGAATACACGGATGCGCGTCCTGCCACTCTGATCATCTATCGTGATCGTGTCGAGACAACGAACGCCGCGCATCCTCATGGCCAGGGCCCCATCGCGCCAGAGCACTTCACACCGTATTCCAAGAATCCGACGCTTTCCAAGTTCTTCATGCAGATGGGCCGTGGTGAGGAACTCGGGTCGGGTGTCTTGAATGTAAACAAGTATCTGCCTCTGTACGCCAAGGGTGCCAAGCCCCAGTTCGTTGAAGGGGACCCCTTTGTCTCTGTCGTCCCGCTGCCGTCCGAAACTAGGGAGAAAACTAGGGAGAAAACTAGGGAGAAAATTCTGCGGCTGATTCAGGAACGCCCCGGTATAACAACCGAAGAGCTTTCTTCTATTATTGTCGTGTCGCCTAAAGGCATTGAATGGAATTTCAAGAAGCTTAAAGAAGAAGGGGTTATTCGTCGGGTTGGTGCTGATAAGGGCGGCCATTGGGAAGTGATAGGACTGTCCGGGGCAGAAAACAGAAAATAGCCGTTGCTTGCCGCCTGCTGTTTTTAGGGCAGCTTGCCTTGCGAAGCTTTGGCGAAGAAGGGAATATATATGTTCAAAGATAAAGCATTACTTATAACCGGTGGCACAGGTACCTTTGGCAATGCTGTTTTGCGGCGGTTTCTTCACACGGATATCGAGGAAATTAGAGTTTTCAGCCGGGATGAGAAGAAGCAGGATGAGATGCGCAATGCCCTGCGGAATCCGAAGGTGAAGTTC
>JAHJQU010000443.1 GCA_018819005.1 Pseudomonadota bacterium
CAATAAAAAGCTGGTTACGTCTATGGAGAAGATGGCAAAATTCAGAAATTACGTTGTACATCATTATGACAAGCTTGATCCTGATATCGTGGTTAGTATGTTGAATAAGAATCTTGAGGATTTTGTCGAATTCAAAAAATCGATCATCCGGTATTTAAAAAAAGATGTTGCTTCTTAGTCCCATCATTTATTTTATCATCTCTATTAACGATCCACGATTTCCGATATTCGATCTTCAGCTTTTCGTTCTTCGGCTTTAAAACAATTTATTTGTTGACTTATATATTGATGAACATCTCCTATATTGCGGTAAGGAGAAAGGAGGTAAATCCATGAGAACACAAACGAAATACGAAGAAATCATTCTCGAGGAGATTAGAACCCTGCCGCTGCCGGTTTTGCCGCAGGCGGTTAAGATGTTACGTTCATTGAGAGAAGGCGTCAAGAGTGTTGCCGGGCGTGCCGGGCGCAAGTCTGCCGCCGATACCGAAAAAACGGGCTTTTGCGGCGTCTGGAAAGACGATCGTCCGGCAGATGAGATCCATTGCGGATATTACCACTCACCGCAGCTGTTATGGCCGAAGAAAGGTCGATCTATGAAATACCTACTGGACACCAACATCTGTGTTTACTGGCTCAAGGGAAACAAGCATATTGAGCTGTAGGTCTTGTCTGGCGGGATTGATAACATTTCTGTTTCACGCTTTTCCATGTACGATATTCGATAGTGGAGCCGCCGCAGGCGATGACTTATTGTCCGCCACGGCGGACTACTGGCCGGCCGGCAGCAATCCTGTCCATCCTGCTTGCCCTGTTAAACCGGTATTTTCTGTTGTTTAACCGGGGTTGATCCTGTCTAAAAACCTTTGCGTCTTTGTTTACCCCGTGAAATTTCCCTCAGGAAGAAGCTTGACGGGTTAAATTGACGAAGTCACAGCGTCGCGAATTTAACTTGGCGAAGCGGATTTCACCGGGGCGGTTCAATCTTTTTATTTCATGTTTCACGCTTTTCGATGTACGATATTCGATATTCGACTTTTTCAAAACTCAAAACTTTTCTGTTGACTTATATTTTGATGAACGTCCCCTATATTTCCCTTGATGAACGTCCCCTATATTTCCCCCGGTTGGTCCTAAAAAACTCCGGGCAACCGCTATAACTTTCTTTTTTTCATTGTTTGCCGGCATCGTTCTGGCATTAATCCTTGAGAAGGTCAGGAGAGATTCGAAAAACTTAACAGATTCTCTTGATAATGAAAGTTGAATTCACCTCAAAACCCAACACTCAAAACAGCCTTTATGCTTTGGGTAAGTAAAAGAGAACTTAACAAAAAACATTTTTCCTGGAGTTGTGCAAAGGTCTCATGTCAGGGGTAAGTTGTCGTGATATTCATTTTGGTTAAGCGATTAATGGTTGAACTAATAACGTATATCGAAACCATAAGAAACGCATTGGGAGAAAAGGCAATTAAGAAGATGATAGGAAATGCATAGAGATATCTTGTTGCTGGCTGGCGGCCGCTTGGCCCAGGCGCTGCTTGCCATAGTGTCACTGCGTCTGCTCACAGCCCTGTTGTCCCCGGCGCAGGTAGGCAGCATGTTCTTAATTCTCTCGCTGGCTTCCTGCGTCGGACTTTTCTTTATCAGTCCCGTAAGTTTATTTCTCAACCGTAAGCTTCACGGCTGGCATAACAGCAATGTCCTTTGGGGAAGATTTCAGCTGTTTAACCTCTATGTCCTTGCGGTTTACGGCTTTATCCCGGCGGAACTAAAATCGTTTTTGCTCAGTCCTCAGTCCTCAGCCCTCAGTCCTGTAGTCACAATCTGGGGCACGGGCACGCCGCGCCGTGAATTTCTCCATGTGGACGATCTGGCAGACGCCGGCGTATTCTTGATGAACTTACCAGACAGCGATTTTCTCTCAGTCCTTAGTCCTTCGCCCTCAGTCCCGCCTTTAGTTAACATTGGCTGTGGAGAAGATATAACGATCCGAGAATTGGCTGAGTTAGTGGCGAAGATCGTAGGCTTCAATGGCGAATTAGTTTTTGACACTTCTCGACCGGACGGTACACCTCAAAAGCTACTCGATGTCAGCAAATTAATGGAGCTCGGCTGGCAACCTAAAATAAGCCTAAGAGAAGGAATCCGCCAGACCTGTGAATGGTATAAAGGGAAGTTTACCCAACCTGCGTTAGGCCGTGCGAACCAAACCAACCAAACAAAACCAGATCAACCAGAGTAACCAGAGAAAAGTGACAGTTTTCGTCCATGTCCCCCTTGGTTATACACTACCAGAACCCCTGTCATGTCTTCTAGTTATCTTAAATGGTGCACCTTGAAGTAGACCAACTTATTTAACGAATTGACCAATCAACCAATCAACCACTGAAGAAGGATTTATCCTGGGTTTAATCAAAAAGATATAGATGTAGCGGACCATATTGGCCAGAATACGGTCAGATTATTGACTATATTTTATGAAATATATACCACAAAAACATCTCGAGAATTTAAGGGAAATTATCCAGCCCGGCAAGGTAATTGTAATCTACGGTCCTCGACGTTGTGGCAAAACAACCCTGCTCCGCCCAAACTCTGGCTCAAAACATATCCCAATGCATCGTTTCAGGTGATCAGCAGGGACAATTACTTTGAACATGCATAGCGAGCGCATTCCCCGCTGCAAGCAGCGGGGAGCTTCAAACTTGTGAAAGAAACCAGAAAAACCCAATCCACCAAACAGGCCAAATCAAGGTAAAAAGGTATTGCAATTTCTGCACAACCTCCCCTAGATGCGCTATAATATCTGCCGAATTAATATTTTGACATTTTGTTATACTTTGTTAGTCTAATTAGTATAACCTATTTCCAGAGAGGAGGCAGCATGGGGACAACTTCAAAAGGATCTTTAAAAAGGAAAGTATTTCCTAAAGGACAGGTTGTCATTCCTGTTGCTTTAAGAAAAAAATACCATATTGAGATTGGAGATCATGTTGATGTGATTTCCAAGCCCGACGGCATCTTACTAAAACCCATGCCCAAAAAAGAAAGAAAAAAATCTCTGACCGACTGCTTATTTGGAGTGTTTGGAAAATACGCAAAAGAGAAGCCAAAACTTAAAAAAGCGGATATTAATGAGGCAACGGAAGCAGGATTTATCGAGGACTGGAAAAAATGACGGTGCTATTGGATACCAATGTTCTGATTCGCTTTTTGACATCCGACAAGACACAAAAGTTCCAGGGTGTATATGCCCTATTTGAATCTCTGGAACAGGGCGATTTACAGGTTGAATTAAAATTGATTGTTTTATTCCAGGTAGTATTTGTTCTAAAAAGCTTTTACTCTGTTCCCAGAGAAGAGATCGCAACCGGGATGCTGCGCATCTTGGAATATAAAGGACTTATTGTTAAGAAAAGAAGAATTGTTCGTCGGATGCTGGAACTCTGGCATGATAGCAAATTGGACATTGTAGATTGTTATCTGATTGCCTGTTTAGAAGGAGATAGACAAAACATCCTTTACAGCTATGATCGCGGGTTTGATAAGTTCGAAATTAATCGTAAGGAGACTTAACTCAAACCCTGCCAAACAAACCAGACAAACCAAAGAAACTAGATCAACCAGACAGACCAAATTAACCAGATAAACCATAGAAACTAAAGAAACCAGAGAGAAATGCATAAAATCATGACCGTCCCGCTCACCCAAACCAAGGCGTAATTCCTAATGTCAAGTAATAAGACAGAATACATTATCAGAATTGGTCCTTCTGACCGATACAGGCACTTACATGTTAAAGAGAGAGGAAAGATAGTGTTTTTCAGGGTACAATATGAAATAAAGATTAATGACAACTGGTCCTGTTGTCAGGTATGACACAGCCCATGGCTTTGCTCATAGGGATCTGTTGGACTTTAAAGGAGATGTGAAGAAAACCCCTTTGTTTAATCAAGATCTTAATGACGCATTAACGTTTGCGGAGAATGATTTGAAAACCAACGGGGAATTATATAAGAAGAGATTTTTGGAGGAAGTGTATGAATAAAGAAAAAGAAATGATGGAACGCAATATAGAACTCAGTGCAGAGTTTAGCCGTTATTTATTTGAACATCCAGAATTGGAAGAGAAAATCCCCATCGGCGCTGAGATTATACTCTTGCCAGAGTTTGATAAAGAATTAAAGGAATATAATCTTGAATTAGGAAAAGATATAGAATCTGAGGATGGAAAAGTAGTATACATAGCAATAAAGAACATGCGCCCTAAGCTGTTGTCCAGAATTGAGAAAATTGAATTAGAATCTGTAGCGTAAAAAGCAATCAAGGGATGGACGTCTTAAGTGATCAGGTTTTAAGGTGTAAAAAGCATGGGCTATAAATTCAACGAAATTGCCAATACTTTAAAGAGTTACCCCGTGAAATGCGTAGCCTATTTAACTGGGGTACATCCTGTGACAGCGGGAAGGTGTGCGGAAAAAAGCTGGAAACTGCTGGACAACTACGAAGGAATGTGGGAGGTATTAGACTAATGCAGTTAGGTAGCAGCGTCCCCTATTTCGTCCTTGCGCGCAAGTCGCTGGTGGCCACCCAACCAATCAAGACGGGCGAACTGTTCAGCGCTGACAACATCACAGCCAAACGCCCCGGCGCAGGCATCTCTCCCATGTGTTGGGATGAAGTCTTGGGGCAGGTCGCGAAAAAAGACTATGAAAAGGATGATCTGATATGAGCGCAGTAGCAAAATTTGAGAATTTAAAGGACCTGATCGTTGAGTTGCGCGGCGAGAGTGTCCTGCTGGACAGCGATGTCGCTGAGCTTTACAAGGTTGAGACAAAACGAATCAATGAGGCAGTAAAAAATAATCCTGATAAATTTCCGCATGATTACATGTTTGAGATCAGCGAAGGAGAGTTTGCGGATTTGCGGTCGAATTTTTCGACCACAAAATTTGCAAAGACAAGAGCCTTACCGAAGGCCTTCACTGAAAAAGGTTTGTACATGATTGCTACGATATTGAAAAGTAAACAGGCTACAGAAGCGACGTTTGCAATCATTGAGACTTTCGCAAAAATCAGACAGCTATCAAGAAGCATTCAGGAGCTATCGATTGTTAAAGATAAAGCTGATCAGAAGGCGCTCATGCAGAGAAGCGGAGAATTGATCGCCGGAATCTTTGATGATGACTTGCAAACGAGCGATACAGAGACATCCATTGATCTGAACTTTGCGGTTTTGAAGTTCAAGCACACGATAAAGAAGAAGAAAAAATGAGAAAAATCTGCATGTTCACCGGTAGCCGGGCGGAGTACGGACTTCTGAGGTGGGTTATGCAGGGTATCCAGGATACCCCGGAGCTGACCCCGAAGATCCTCCTGTGGATGCAATAGAAGAGCCCGGTGGTGTAATAGTGAGCTACGGGGAAGATAAAGAGCCTGTAAGTGTTGAATTCCTGAACGCTTCTTTAAGGAAGCTTATTGAACCGGGTGAAGTCAGTGTTACCTTGCAACCAAGAGAGTAGCTGCAGGATAGTGTGCGATTTCCGGCTCTTCCACGGTTAAGGGTGCGAGACAAAACTTCAGGGCGCAGGTATATGAGTTATGCAACGTAGGAAACAACGTCCCCAACGTCCGTTAAGAGCGTTCGTTTTCGTTGACCCCGTATTCACATTCATGTTAACTTGTATCAGAATTATATAAAGAGGGGGTATCTGAGATGCCTACTCGGCAGACTGTATCGTTTCAGAAGGCGTTAGAAATAATTGAGTCATTACCCGAATATCAGCAAGAAGATATTATCAATATTATTCGACATAGGCTAATAGAGCAAAGGCGGCAGCTACTTGCAGAAAACATCAGAGAAGCAAGAGAAGAATACGCCAGAGGAGAGATAAAAGAAGGTACTGTAGATGACCTTATAAGAGAGCTTTCTGAATGAGATCACTCACTTGGAGCAAAACTTTTATAAAGGCTTTCAGGCGGACTATCAGAAAGCATCCGAATCTGGGCAAAGATATTGAAGAGACATTGAGACTCTTGGCTGAAGACCCTTTTGCTCCGCAGCTGGAAACTCATAAGCTTAAAGGCAAATTATCAGGCTCGTGGGCCTGTAGTGTTGGGTATGATCTACGAATAGTGTTCGATTTTGTAAAGAGTGAAGGCCAAAAAGAAGATAGCATATTTCTAATGGAGATTGGAACACACGATGAAGTATATTAGTGATTGATCGACCACTCAGACTTAACGGCCTCCAGTTTTTTACAACATGTTCATGTAGAGCTTGCCCATCTCCTTGCTCCTTGCTCTTTGCTCCAAGCTCCCTGCCCCCTGCTCCGTAGCAGACCAAACAGACCAGATAAACCATAGAAGCTAAAGAAACTAAAGAGAAATGCATAAAATCGTGACCGTCCCCCTCACCTCTCGTCCCCCAAGGTGAAGTTCTATCTGGGGAATGTCCGGGATTATGACAGCCTCCTGCCTGCCATGCGGGGCGTGGATATGGTTTTTCATGCGGCGGCCCTCAAGCAGGTGCCGTCCTGCGAAGTCTTCCCCCTGGAGGCGATCCGGACGAACACATTGGCGCGGATAATGTCATGAATGCGGCACTCGCCAATAAAGTCTCTTACGATATCCCTGAATTTCCCATGTGTTGAATAAATAACCGATATTTTATTGTTTACTATAGCAAAAATATCGGTTATTATCTACTTATGATAAACAGAAGGCTCTATAATCCCATATCCGACGCAATGGCAAACGATTTGATCCTGGTGATTGTTGGTGCACGACAGACCGGCAAAACAACAATGCTGCGCCAGCTTTACAAGGATTGCCTGCAGCACGGGGAAACAACACATTTCATCAATCTGGAACGTCTTGAATATGTGGCTTTACTCAACCGGGCGCCGGAAAAAATCTTTTCAATTTTACCTCTCCCACCCGAAGGTGAACGCGCTACGGTTTTTATCGATGAGATCCAATATCTGGAAAATCCTTCAAATTTTCTGAAACTGCTGTTTGATGAATACCGGAATCGGCTGAAACTGGTGGTAACCGGATCTTCGGCATTTTATATCGACCAAAAATTCACGGACTCCCTTGCTGGGCGCAAACGCCTTTTTCATCTGCCAACCCTCTCTTTTAGTGAGTTTCTGCTGTTCAAACAGCGCGATGAACTGGCAAACCTACTCCCGACACGTTTTTCTCCGGATAATTTTAGGTCAATGTCACAACTGCCTCTGATGCAGCGGGATGAACTGGTGCGGTTTTTTAACGAGTTTTCCCGATTCGGCGGGTATCCGGCTGTAGTACTTGCGACCGATGAAGCTGAAAAGCTCCTGATACTGGAAGATCTGATCAACTCCTCCGTAAAAAAGGACATTCTGGAGTCGCGGATTCGACATCCAGAGCCTTATTTCATGATGATCAAGATGCTGGCATCGCAAGTCGGCTCACTTATGAACCGAAATGAACTATCAAAATCCATCGGGGTTTCAGTACAGGCAATTGACAATTATCTGTATGTGCTGCAAAAGTCATTTCATGCCGTGATGATAAAACCGTTCCATACTAACGTGCGTAAAGAACTGACCAAGATGCCGAAGCTTTACTTTGCCGACATGGGAATGCGGAATTATATCGTGGGGGATTTTCGTGATTTTAGCTTGCGCAGTGACCGGGGAGCCTTTCTTGAAAATCTCTGTTTCAGACAGTTAAGTAATTATACGGCGAGCGATGATATCTCTTTTTGGAGAACACAGGATAAAACAGAGCTGGATTTTGTAGTGATGGGTCAGTACGGATTCGAGGTAAAAGCAAACCCGGAGACATTTTCCCCCTCCACATATACCGGCTTCCGTAAGCGGAATCCCTCTATTACGGTGGATGTTATCACCTTCGACAGTTTTGCCGAAAAACCGACCCATCGTATATGGGGAGCGTTCGGACTTTGATGCAATTTTGGATTATGAATTTAACACCATTTGGAGGCATATATGTTCAAGGGTAAAACACTTCTCATCACCGGTGGCACAGGTACCTTTGGCAATGCTGTTTTGCGGCGGTTTCTTCACACGGATATCAAGGAAATTAGAGTTTTCAGCCGTGATGAAAAGAAACAGGATGATTAGAAAGCCAGAGGGCAGAGATCAGAGGGCAGAGGTCAGTCACTGAGAAAATTAGAAGGTGAGAGGACGGAGGACAGAGGTCGCCCCAGTGGAATGTGCTTTTTCCTAACAGTCTTCAGCCTATCCACCTGAGTAGTTACCAGAAATAAACGAAATCCGTGTGTTCAGTCGTGATGAAAAAAAACAGGAAGATATGAGGATTGCCCTGGCAAATCCAAAGGTAAAGTTTTTCAGGTCGAGGAGGCCAGAGGCCGACGAAGCAATCTTATAACCCATTAGATTATCAAAAGATTGCCACGGCGCATGTGCGCCGTGGCAATGACCGGAAGTGAGTTTTGCAAACCAGGTCTCTAAACAGGAGTACCTGCGAATCGAGCTGGCAAACCCGAATGATTTTACAGCAATTGTGAAATGGGAATTTGATTTTGGATTGAAGGTATGTGTGTATTTTTCTCTTGCATAATTTGCAACAAGGCTGCATATTATCTGCATGTGGATCACAAGACATTCTGAAAATTTACTCCGACGCATGGTAGGACAGTTCCCGGCCGTGATTATAACGGGCGCACGGCAGACAGGGAAGACCTCGATCCTGCGGCGGATGTATCCGGAGGCTTCTTTCCTCAGCCTCGATCTTCCGGCCAATGCCGAAGCGGCCCTTACCGCGCCGGAACAACTGCTGGAGCAATACCCGGAACCGGTGATCATCGACGAAATCCAATACGCTCCTTCTTTGCTGCGGCATCTCAAGTACCGGATAGACCGGAATCGGTCCCCGGGGCAGTATTTCCTCACGGGATCCCAGGTGTTTCAGCTCATGCAGGGTGTTTCGGAGAGCCTCGCCGGCCGGTGCGCGGTTTTGAGCCTGCACACCCTTTCCAGGGCGGAATTGCTGGATGCCGGCCGGACGATTGAAGAAACGTCCTATATCTTCCTGGGGGGATATCCGGAGCTGCACGTGGGGGCCGAGGCGGCGTTATGGTTTCCTGCCTATGTGGCAACCTATCTGGAACGGGATGTGCGCAACATTTTGCGGGTTGTGGAACTAAGGGATTTTAATCGGTTCATCCGTGCCTGTGCCCTCCGGACATCGCAGGTCCTCAATTATTCCGACATCGCCAGGGATGTCGGAATCGCACCCAACACCGCCCGTAAATGGCTCAACCTTCTGCAGACATCGGCCGTTGTCGCCCTGATCGAGCCGTATTGGGGAAATCGAACAAAGCGGTTGATCAAGGCGCCAAAGCTGGTTTTCCTGGACACCGGGCTGGCGGCATTTCTGGCCGGATTTCGTTCTGAGGAGGCGTTGTTTGCCTCCTCTCTGGCAGGCGCTTTCTGGGAGTCTCATGTTTTCGGACAAATCGTCAAGCAGAGCGCATCAGAGGGGGACGACTCAGTGGTGCACTATTGGCGCACCGCCAACGGCGCGGAAGTCGATCTGGTCATCGAGCAGGCGGGAGGTATGGCCCTGGCCATCGAGTGCAAATGGAAAGAGCACCCCAACATCACGGATGCGGCCGGCCTTCGGGCTCTGGAAGCGGTGGAGAAGGGCCGCATCAAGGAAAAATTCATCCTGTGCCGCACAAAGGCGACCTACAAGCTTGCTGATGGGACTTGGGTTATGAACATGAAGCAATTCTTCGAAAAGTCGTGGATATAAATACATAAATAGTATGCAGCAGAAAAGCTACCATGGAGGCTCGCATGTTTGATGGCAAAACACTTCTCATCACCGGTGGCACAGGTACCTTTGGCAATGCTGTTTTGCGGCGGTTTCTTCACACGGATATCGAGGAAATTAGAGTTTTCAGCCGGGATGAGAAGAAGCAGGATGAGATGCGCAATGCCCTGCGGAATCCGAAGGTGAAGTTC
>JAHJQU010000070.1 GCA_018819005.1 Pseudomonadota bacterium
CTCGAACACGGACCGGAGCGCGGTTCCTTTTCCGCCCGGCCCCCGGTAAATGGTGACCATCTTTTCCTGCCAGGGTTTGATCTGGAATTCCTTGGCCACCTCTCTGGTATCATCGGTGGAGCCGCCGTCCGCGATGAGGATGACGCTCCTTTTGTCCTTGTAGTGTTTGGCCAGGCCGTGCGCGACCACCTGGATCACGTGGACTATGGTTGATTCGTTGTTGAAACTGGGAATACCGATAAGAATATCCGCAGATTCTATCTCCTCCAGTCGCTTGGAGGAATAGGGCCGCAATGCGGTGTCATATAACATGTTTCTCACTCCTTTCTGCCACCTGGGGCCTGCAAATGCGGCATCGGTGGCTACGGGCTTGCCAAAGCTTTCTTTGATAATAACTTCTTTTTATGAAATTGATTTGATAAGAACTTGTTTTTCTAATTTGAAGTATAGGCAAACTGCAAGCGCATGTCAATGGAATGCCTATACCCCGCCCCGGCTCTCCCGGATTATTCCCTTTTATCCTACCGTAATTGATGCCGAACAGTCGAAGAGATTTGTCCTCATTGCAAGATGAAAAAGAAAAGGGCAACTCTCTTTGAGGTATCTCATATAGTCGAGCCACTCATTTATCAGTAACTGGTATGCTCTTTTGAAATTATTCGCAAGATAGTTTCTATCCAATTGCGGAATATTTTTCACATCATCCCGGCAGGCAAGCTCCTCCATGCAATAGAAAACCGCCCCAAGAGAATCTCCCTTTATTTATTAAATTCCGGAATGGCCGCCTTGCGCACGACGGCTATCAGGGTACCAGCCAGATTGCGCGATTGACGGTTTTGTTGATAACATAACGCGCAACTTTTCCAATATAATCTGCTTGTCCTGAACTGGATTTTCCGATAACAATGGTTCCGGCATTCAATTTCTTCGCCTCCTCTACAATTGCTTTTCCAATGAACCAGCGGTGTTCGAAGCGCTTAAATTCGATATCTTTCTTGCTGTATCCGGCCTGCTGAAGGATTTTAACCGCCTGGTCATAAAAACAGTCAATGCATTTTTGATCACTGGTTTTTATAAGGGCGTCTATTTCCTCGTCCTTTTTAACCGGTTCAATGGAGCAAAAATCCGAAAACTTCGGAACAATATGTAAAAATGTTATCTTGTCGGATTTGCTGCCGGCCTGCACAAAGGACACGTGGTCTACAGCCCGCAGGGATCCCGGAGAACCGTCAACAGCCACGACAATATTGCGGGATTGAACCTGATTGTCCACTATCCATATGGGAATCAATTTTGTGCGGATCAGTAATTCACTCGTAACGCTTCCGAGCATCATTTCCGCCACATAAGATATACCGCGGCGGCCTACCAGCAGGGCGCATACGTTTTCCTTTTCCGCATAGTCCAGGAGATCTTTAGCCACGTTATGCCTGCGCAGTTGAGTGATCTGATCTATATCTCCGGCTTTTACGCCCAGCCGAATCAGTTTTTCCCTGTACTCCGACAGTAGTTCAAGCGCCGATAGATGGTTTTTTTTATGAATCGCTTCCAGTTTCTCTCTTCCGTAAGCTGTTTTTTCTGCTTCATCGGCCAGATAACAGGATATGGTCGGCTGAATGTTGATGACACCATAGGAGACATCCCGAAGCGATCGGTACAGTTCAGCAGCATACTTGATGGCATGTTTGGCATGGATGGAGCCATCCACGCCAATTAGAATTTTTTTATTCATGTTTTATACCATCAGGCAGACAACATGTCTGGAAAACTTTTGGTAAGCCGGAAAAATTCCTGGACATATCATTAAAACAACTCCAAAAATAAGTTCATTGCGAATCCCCGGGCCAAACCCGCCTTCTTCTGCTTTTATTATGAGATACGGAAGCCAGGTTAAATACTTATGATATCTTTTTCTATTAAAGGATATATTGCATCGATCTTTTTTTGAACAGCAATTGTATTCTTCAGAGCGGTCACAATCCTGCAATACAGTTTTATTTCTTCCAGAGATAACGTCCTGCCTTTGCGGTCCTTGAGCCATTTATCACAAACCTGATAACCGCCGATCCGGCAGCTCCATATCTCAGGTGTTATACCTTCGAAGTATTGGCCGTTGTTGATGTAAAGAAGTCCCGTTTCATCATACTTCGGCTTCTCGACTCTGTTGTCTCCTATTCCCTGAAATCTCACAACCGGAGAATCAAGTTCCTGCGATTGAAGCAGGTGCAGATCAACAAGCCTGTTGCCGTATCCTGCCATTTTAACGAACACCTTGTGGTCGTTTGTAAACGGCACCCTCGGAAAGTCTATTTTGAGGAATTCCGCGTATTTTTTCCTGTATGTTTCAGAATATAGAACAGCATAGATGTAATAAAAAATCTGCTCAGGCGAAGGTGTCTTTTTGAATCTTCTTGATAAGTTATCGACAAAGTCGGCTGATAAATTAGGTTTTTTCACCCCATAATCAGCCTCCGGTTCGAAAAGCATCATCGTGCTGCCGAAAGAGCGTTTTCCGGGTTTATTTTTTTCCTGGTAGAGATAGAGAGGGAAACAATAACAGTTGTCCCGCGAAGAGAGTAAGGTTTTATCTGTTATAAAATGTGTAGCTAACACATGCTTCCAGTCCGGATCTCTCAACCGCCTCGTCAGAGACAGGCTGAGGTTATCCTTATCCGAAAGGTGTTGCATTATTTCAATTCTATCCCTTTCAACAAGAGCAGGCAGATAAATTATTTTGCGGTTGTCGAAGGGGCGATAAGAATAGGGTTTTATAGCTTGTTTCCAATCAATTTTTCGAACCGCCTCTCTTGAGTTCTTTATGCTCCACTCTTCCGTATCTTTTAAATCCAGGGACAGCGCAATCAAATCATCAGGCAAATCACTTGTAAATGTTCGCATCTTTTGTTTGGCTTCATGTTCGTTGAAGTTTACAATAAAACAATCTCGTGCTGTTGTGATGCCGAATGAATATTTGTCAAATATTTCAGGAATAGATATAAATTGATCATAATCAGACTTAAGAGAAAAGTCTTTTTCTACAAAAAAATATTGTGGTTCCACGGGTTTCAGCTCGTGCCATTTTGTCGTGCGGACGTCGAACGTGTTTAAATAACTGTATTTGTCTTCTCTCAAGCCATAAACATCCTGATAAAAAACCTTCGAACCGAATCCTCTCCGCCTCCCTTTGCCGGGTGGCGGAGACGGGTTTTTGACAAACAATGCAATTGATACGCCCTGCTGAATGTCAAAGACGTTTTCATCCTTGCCGCCGTCGGGGTTTTTTTCGCCTATGCGGCTGTTTCCGTGCAGGTTCAGAATATAAATCTCATCGAAGCTTTCAAATAATTTCTTTCTCATACCCCTGTGGATCAATCCTGACAAATAGGAATTATTTGTAATCATTCCGATGAGACCCTTGCCGTCACGGGCAATCTTCCAATGTGCAAAACGGATAAACTTTATATAATCATCTGAAAGCGGCTGAATGTTTCTTTCGGTTCGAACATCCTCTTTATAGACATTCATCTCCCGCTCAATAAAATCCGATTTATTGACGGAACTCACTGAATAAGGCGGATTCCCTAATATCACCAATATGGGCTGTTCCTTCTTTACCTTTCCAGCCAGATGACTTTCTTCGGACAGGGAAGCCATACCCGGGAGATCCGTCTGTGCAAGTTCTTCCATTTCAAGGGTATTGGTAAGGTATAGTTTTACCCTGTCATCCTTCTGTAATTTGTATCCTAATTCTTCAAGCAGAAAAGACATCTTTAAATGTCCGACGGCATACGGAGCCATCATCAATTCAAAGGCATAGAAGTTTTTCAGGATATGGTCTTTTATAAAGTTTTTTTTGCCCCCCTCTCCATATCCGGTTACAAACTCATCAACCGCAAGTTTGGCTGTCTCTGCCAGAAAGGTAAGGGTGCCTGCCGCAGGATCCAGAACCGTTACATTATTGTCCGCAAAGCCGTCGGGCTTATTGAACCGTCCTTTGAGGATATCGTGTAATGAACGTACAATGTAAGAGACCACGGGTTCTGGCGTGTAATATACTCCCCTCATCGCTCTTGTCTTCGGGTCATACTCGGACAGAAATGTTTCATAGAAATGGATTATGGGGTCTTTGCCTTTGCCCTCATGGAAAAACTTATGCAGCAGCCTGTTTATGTCCGTAACGGACAGGATTTCAGATATATCATCGATAATCCATTCCATTTGTTGAGGAAGCGAACCCAAAGAAACGAACTGAAAGATATCTCTGAGTATGCCTGTTGTCTGAGGAATATTGTCATAGGCAAGCTTCCTGTTGAATCCGTTCCCGGAACGTGTGCGAGCCGCGAACAAACCATAGGTTATAGTCTGCGCATAGAGGTCTGAAAATTCATCCTCTGTAAGACTGGTGATAAGGTAATCCCTGAAAGCTTTATAGAAGCCCCTGATAAATCCCTTTTCAGTATGTTCCTCTTCCCTCAGCTCCTGTGCTATGACCTCATCCTTCAGAAATCGAGTTCTTTTGGCAAGCTCTGTTGCAAGGGTTTTTGCATCATAGACTTTTGGCAAAGAGAACGAAAAGTACTTTTCAAGTAACCTGAAAAAAGCGTCCTCTTTCTCAACCGGAGGAACTTTTTTCAACTGGTAAACAATAAACGGCCTTCCAATCTGAACACTTTCAACAAAATTACCGTTGATATAAAGCCTGAATTCAAAAAAATTGGTTAAAATCAGATTGGGAAATGTGGATAGATACCTTTTCATCTGGCCGGATGATTCAATTGCGGCAAGATTATGAATGGAAATATCTTTTGCTTCAATATAGCCTGTGATGTGCTGCCTGCCGTCCCATATTCTGAAGTCGGGGTTTCCGGCTTCGGTCTTCTTCGGCAGAACCGTAACGTGGATGTTCTTCTTCCCGACGCTTTCAGCATAATCGTTAAGAAGGCTTTCGAGCGCGGAATAATAACTTTCCTCTCTTGCATCACCCTGCATGTAGATCGCGTGCAGCCGTTTAAGATATGTTTTCAGCATGTTGACCCGCCCTCAATTTAAAATTCTACATGTTTTCTGCGGCAGAGACCGTCCTGTCCCCCAGGATATTGACATAACCGCCCATCTCGTTGTCGTACCATCCGTATATCACCGCCTGGGTGACCGGTATGTTTATGATTTTCTGCTTCAGGGTTGCGATTATATTCTTCTCTATTCCTGGAACTTTTTCCAGATCTATGGTGACTTCCGCCGTCCGGGTA
>JAHJQU010000444.1 GCA_018819005.1 Pseudomonadota bacterium
AACTTGAGCGCGCGATTATATGATTCAAGGGCTTTTTCCCGGTCATTTAATTTAAGGTATGCGTCCCCCAGGTGCTCAAGTATTACCGGATCATCAACAACTATGGCAGCCGCTTTTTTCAAAAACTCAACGGCTTTCGAATAAAGTCCTTTTTTGAAGAATACCCATCCCAGACTATCAGTGATATACCCGTCGTCCGGCTTATATTTCAATGCTTCTACAATCAGTCTTTCCGCCTCATCAAGATTCTCACCACTATCAGCATAGGTATAACCAAGGTAATTAAGCGCATTCGAGTTTTTGGGATCAATCCTTATAACCGTTTTCATCTGTTCAATGCTCTTTTCTTTATTCCCGTCCTTGTCATAGACCACTCCCAGCCGGAAATGGATCCTTGAATCATCAGGGTCCATCTCTATCGCCTTTAAGAACGCCTCTTCGGCATTATCAAACTCTTCCAGCTCTTCATAGAATAGGCCAAGATAGTACTGATATTCCGGGTTATCAGGATCTTTTTCAATCACATTCTTTATATAGGCAACCGCATCATTCAGCATTCCTCTGCTCTGATACATGAGAGAAACATGCACTGCTGCATCGGAATAAAACCTTGAATCATTTTTTACCTTCAGGAAATGTTTGAGTGCAGTATCTTCTTGTTTTAAGGAAAAAAAGGCGAGTCCTGCTATATGGTGCAAATCGGAACTTTCGGGAGCGCCTTTTAACATCTCCTCCACGATCGTTATCGTGCCGATATAATCTCGTTTATCAAGAAAGAACTGGATTATATTGATAATAATATCAAAGTTGGAGAGACTCTTTTCCCCGAGATTATAAAAGATCTTCCTCGCCTCATCATGGATGCCGTTTATTTTGTAATAATACCCAAGCTCAAGAGCCGCTCTTATGTTGCCCGGATTCTTTCCGAGCATTTCATTTAATATCTGTATTATTTTTTTCTTTTTACCTTGGATCTTGTACAGATTTACAAGTTCATACTGTGCCTCATCCAAATCCGGCTTTAATTCTATCGATTTATGGAAATATTTTTCAGCCTCTGCATAATTCCTCTTTTGCCCCTGAATCTTCCCAAGATAAAAATAGCCAAGATAAAAATCGGGAAAATTGGTTATAAGCTTCTCAAAAACGGCAATCGCCTTAACCAGATTCCCTTCTTCTATGTAAAGGCTGCCAAGCAGGAGATATATGTTTTGCTGTTTAGGACTCTCCGCAATAATTTTTTCATAAGCCATCTTGGCATCATCGGTCTGCTTTAAAGAGTGCTTTATTCTCCCGAACATAATCAGAGCGCCTACGTTTCCAGGATCTTTTTTGATTATCTCTTCTACAATCGCCAAAGCTTTTTCATTCTCTTTCTCCTGCAGGTAAAGGTTGACAAGTTCTCCCTTGAGAAAGAGAGATTCAGGATCAAGATCAACAGCGCGCTTCATGTGTTCTATGGCCAGTCCGGTATTTCCCCTGTTTCTTAAAATCTGGGATTCGGTGAAATAGAAATATCTGTTTTCAGGAAAAGAATCTTCTGTTTTACTCCTGTCGGCGGCAAGATATTTCATAAAAGAAGCGCATCCTCCCAGAAACAATATAAGAAAAGCGATCGTGATTAATTTGGCTGATTTGAATTTCATTATTTCGTCACCACATTATCAATATACGACATATAATCAGGCATTTCCTCTTTTACAAACTCTCTCATCTTGGTAATTATATTTTTTTCAACCTGGCGCACACGCTCCCTTGATATACCGTAGCGGTCACCAATTTCCTGTAAAGTTGCAGGATCGTCGGAAAATATGCGGAGGTCGAATATTTCATTCTCCCTTTTCGACATGCGTTTTCTGAATATCTCAATCTTGCTGTGGATAAGGTTGTCCATCTCCTTCTTAGCCAGCTTTTCTTCAGCAGATTCGGAATCGTAACTGATAAATTCAATTTTTTCCGAATCTGAATCATCCGTCAAAGGAGCATCAAGCGAAACATCCCATCCGTCAAGCCTTTGATCCATATCAACGACTTCTTTTTCGGTCACTCCCAGTCTTTCAGATAAAAGCTTGGGTTTCGGATCAAAGCCCTGGTCAATTAAATTTTGTTTTTCCTTCTTCAACTTGAAAAACAGCTTCCTCTGGCCCTGTGTAGTTCCTATTTTTACAAGACGCCAGTTATCCATAATAAACTTCAATATATAAGCCTTGATCCAGAAGGAGGCATAATATGAAAACTTTACATTTTTATATGGATCAAATTTGCGAACCGCTTGCATCAGACCTATGTTCCCCTCCTGAATAAGATCCAGAAGGTTTTGCATCCACATCCTCTGGAAATCAAGGGCTATTTTTACGACAAGCCTGAGATTTGAAGTAACCATTTCATACGCCGCATCCCTGTCATCGTGTTCAAAGACTCTTACGGCAATCTCATACTCCCTTTCTCTTGACAGGAGTTTGTATTTAGTAACATCCATCAGATAACGCTGAAAAGGATCGTACTTTACAAGAGACTTTTCAGAAACCTGATTCAATTTATTCTTTTTATCTACCATGAAAACAACACCTTATTAT
>JAHJQU010000445.1 GCA_018819005.1 Pseudomonadota bacterium
AAAGAGCGGATATTAAATTCGAACATGAAGCGATTCATGGATATTATAAACCAGAAGCACGGGAAAACATTCTCGGAATATAGTGATTTGTACCAGTGGTCAGTGGAGAACATTCCCGATTTCTGGGCTTCCATGTGGGACTTTGCCGGCATAATCGCGTCTAAACCTTATGATCGGGTTATTGACGATGTTACGAAGATGCCGGGAGCAAAATGGTTTGAGGGCGCACGCTTAAACTTTGCCGAGAATCTTTTAAGGTATCGTGACGGGCAGACAGCGCTGATTTTCAAGGGTGAAGACCAAGCCGCAATCCGTATGACATATGCCGAGCTTTATGATGAAGTAGCCCGGCTTTCAGCCTCTTTGAGAGAGATGGGTGTTCAGAAAGGGGACCGTGTAGTCGGTTTCATGCCGAATATGCCGCAGTCAATTATCGCCATGCTTGCCGCCACAAGCATCGGAGGAGTATGGTCTTCCTGTTCACCCGATTTTGGAATAAAGGGTGTTTTGGACCGATTTGGCCAGATCAGGCCGAAGGTTATATTTACCGCAAACGGTTATTCGTTCAAGGGGAAGCGCCTCGACAGCCTTGAAAGAATTGCCGATATATTAAAACAGCTCCCTTCAATTGAAAAGGTGGTCGTTGTTCCTTATACCGAACATGATCCGGATATAAGCAGGGTTTCCAAGGCAGTTCATTACAGGGATTTCTTATCTTCGGAAAATGGCCTTGATATAAAATTCGATCAGCTTCCTTTCGATCATCCCTTGTACATAATGTATTCGTCGGGGACAACCGGACTTCCGAAATGCATGGTGCAGTGCGCGGGAGGGATTCTTGTTCATCAACTAAAAGAGATGATCCTCCATACCGACATGAGAAGAAACGATACTATATTCTATTTCACCACCTGCGGCTGGATGATGTGGAACTGGCTTACGAGCGCGCTGGGGGTGGGAGCCACACTTGTCCTGTTCGACGGGAATCCTTTCCACCCTGAGCCCGGCGCATTATGGAAAATGACTCAGGATGAGAAAATATCTGTTTTCGGAACAAGCGCAGGATATATAACCGCCCTGCAGAATGCGGGTGTAAAACCCGGGGAAACATATGATCTTAACAATCTCAGGACTATTCTTTCAACCGGCTCGCCTCTTTCAATGGAGAATTTTGAATATGTGTACAGGGATATAAAGCCTGATGTTCAGCTTGCGTCAATTTCAGGAGGGACTGATTTAAACGGCTGCTTTGCGCTCGGCAACCCGATGGGTTCGGTCTATTCAGGGGAGCTTCAATGCAGAGGGCTTGCCATGAAAGTCGAAGCTTTTGGTGAAAACGGAAAGCCGGTCATCAATCAGCAGGGAGAGCTTGTCTGCACGGCGCCTTTTCCTTCAATGCCGATCTATTTCTGGGATGACCCGGACGGGAAGAAATATTACAACGCGTATTTTGACGTATATCCGAATGTATGGCGGCACGGGGATTTTATTGAAATCAATGACCGCGGCGGCGTGACTATTTATGGGAGGTCGGATGCGACACTGAATCCGGGTGGGGTCAGGATAGGGACTGCTGAAATATACCGCCAGATGGAGCAGCTTGACGAGATTGAGGACAGCGTTGTTGTCGGCCAGGACTGGAAGAATGACGTGCGTGTCATCCTGTTTGTAAAAATGGCGCCGGGTTACGAGCTGACGGATGCGGTTAAAAAGAAGATTGTAAATACCATCAGGATAAATGCTTCTCCCAGGCATGTGCCTGCAAAAATTCTGAGCGTGCCGGATGTTCCTTATACCCTGAACATGAAGAAGGTTGAGCTTGCCGTGAAAAAAGTCATCCAGAACAAGCCGGTGTTAAACAAGGATGCCTTGAGAAATCCGGAGGCTCTCGATTTTTATGCCGGGTTTAAGGAGCTTGGTGAGGATTAGATAAACAGTGAACAGTGAATAGTTAATGGTGAATAGTAAAAAGAAAGGGTCAAAGGCGTAGAGGCACAAAGGCACAAAGCTAAAGAAATTAGAAGCACGAAATCTAAAAATCTGAAATGTTTTGAGCTTTTAGCACTTCTTTCACTATTCACTGACGACTATTCACTATTTACTGTTAAAGCATAACACTTAACACCTTTAACCAAGGACTGATAAAATAATGACAAAAGAAGAGACTATCGAGGCTGTAAGACAGAGGGCAAAGAAGAATTTTTCACTGGGGTATAACTGTGCCGAATGTGTTCTGGAGGCCGTGTTTTCCCTAATCGACACCGGATTGCCGCAGGAAGCAAGAAGGATGGCTACCGGCTTTGGCGGAGGCGTAGGACTTTTCGGGGATACTTGCGGCGCTGTCTCAGGAGCCGTTCTTGCTGTTGGAGCCGTTCACGGAAGAAGCTCCTTGCCGGAAGGCGAAGGGAAGGAGGCTGTGAAGTATGCGGCGGAGCAGCTTTATGGGAAACCCGGCCTTTACAGGCTTTTTAACCAGATACCGAACAGGATAAGCGAAAAATACGGCCACACGCTATGCAGGGATCTTACGTCAAAATGGAAAGAGACATGGCTTTGCCGTGAGCATGCTCTTTATTGCCGGGATCTGATAATTGAAGCGGCCGGGATAGCCGCCGAACTGATCCTTTCCGATAAGGAGGAGATTGCTTCAAAACCTTTCGGTTCAAATGTTGAGAACCTGGAGGATACCTCCTG
>JAHJQU010000002.1 GCA_018819005.1 Pseudomonadota bacterium
ATACTATAAGGGCGAAATGAAATAGTGAAGAGGCGTGAGGCGGATAACTTATTTCTTCCACGAGGCATAGACTTTCTGCCTTGATGCGGCGGCGGCTTTCAGGATATCGACTTTTGCATCAACATAATCATAAATAACGGCCTTGTTTTTTCCGGGGGCAGGTCTTAAGACCCTTCCTAAATATTGAAGCACTCTCCCGCTGAATTTTATAGGTGTGACTATAAAAAGGGTGGAGAGATTTTTACAGTCGAATCCTTCCCCAATGAGCTGGCCTGTTGCCACAAGGACTTTTACTTCCCCGTTATTAAGGCGGTCAAGAACCTCTTTTCTGCCGGCATCCGGCACATCTCCTGTGAGCAGTTCGGATGATATTTTATGCCTGAATTTGAGAAGCGCCCGGAGTGTATCGCAGTGTTTTTTCCTGTCCGTCAGAACCAGACAGCAGCTTCCTGATCCGTTTTTTACTTCATTTGCAACATCAGATGCTATAAGATGATTCCTGCCGTCATTTGAGGTAAGCTCCGAGAGCATCCTGCTGTATTCGTTGACAGGATCGAAAAAGGGGCTGAAATCAGTAGCCCTCACAACGACTTCAGCAGGCACGATATCTCCCGTTTCAACCAGCCCGGCTTTCTCCACTTCGTGTTGGACATCTCCAAGATGCCAGAAAATAAGCTTCGAGAGGTTATCCCTGCGCCAGGGTGTCGCCGATAATCCAACCATATATTTCGAATCAAAACCTGTGACTGCCTCTGTGAATGTTCTGCCGGGCGTCCTGTGGCATTCATCTACCAGGAGAAAACCGGTTTTTAAAGATACTTCATCAACACACTTATATAATGACTGAACAAGGGCAACTGTAATCTTATCGCCTATTATTTTCTTTCCTGCTCCGATTATGCCTATTTCCCCGCCGGGAATTCCAAGAAATGTTTCAATCCGCTCGATCCACTGGTAGGCGAGCTCTTTTGTATGGACTATTATCAATGCGGGCTGCATCCTCTGCGCTATAATATAAAGCGCCATGACGGTTTTGCCGCTTCCGGTTGGTGCGCTTAATGTGCCGAAATCCTTGGAAAGTATGACTTTGACCGCCTGATCCTGAAATGGTTTTAATGAGCCGTTGAATTTAAAATCAACCGGAGGGAGCGAGCGTCTTTTGTCTGCAATTTCGCATTCTATTCCGTGGCGTTTGCAGAGGAATATGAGCTGACGCATAAAGCCTCTCGGAATCCACAGCCCGCCCCCTTTTATCCTGTCGTATAAACGCAGAATTCTGGGAGTGCCCCTGTTCCAGCGCCCCATTCTCTCATTTTCCACCCATTTGGGGTTTGATATTGTGAGTCTTTCTGTTAGTATTTGATATAACTGAGTTGGAATTCCGGAAAGCCTCAGGTTGTTTGTTATTATTATTTTCAAGCTGTTACCTTAGGATTTGGTTTTAAAAGGGAGAGCGGCAGTTTTTGATCTCAGGTATCATTTTTTATTTTGTTAATGCAATACATATATTGACGGACTCGTAAAAGGTCGAAATTGAGCGATCTTCTAAGAATGGGACTACTGTTTCGGTTCACCAGGAATCGATTTTCAGACATAACCTGACATATCGGTGATTGACCGGAGAAGAAGGGAATGGTATAAATCGAATAAGAGAAAGGAGGTCCTATGGTAAAGACGATGAAATGCATTATAGGTTTTTTCTTTGTAATAACAACGTCATCACTCTTATGGGCCGGGAACAGGGAGATGGTTGAAAAGAGAGTGGACGAGCTTGATAAACTGAACAAAGAAGCAGTGAATCAAATTGCCGGACAACCTGAAAGCGGAATAATAAACATCAGGGTAAAGGCAATTCCTGAAAAAGACGATTACAGATTCGAACCCATAGATAAAGAAACGACCTCTTCCATGCCGGACACTTTTTTGCCGCAGGAGAGCGGTGATAAGTTTTTTTCTTTCCGGGAAGGGATAGCAAGGCGTGCAAACAATAAGCCTGCGATCACTCCTTACAAGTTCTATGGCAATGAGGGTGAATTTATCTCATTTAAAGACGCAATTATCAGGCTGAGCAGGAGGAATAAGTAATGCAAAGAGACCATACTGCCCGTGACCTTCAAACACTTAAAAAGGATGCTTCCAGGATTTTTTACGCAGGTATTGATGCGGTCGAACCAATGGCTGCTGTCAGACGGTTCTGCCGCCGTGAAAAAAATTATCTGATTACAGGAGAGGCAAAACATAATCTTGATAAGCTGAATAATATATTCATAATCGGGGCGGGGAAGGCGGGAGCGCCAATGGCTTCCGCCATTGAAGATATTCTTGGTGAGAGAATTACGAAAGGAATAGTTAATGTCAAGTATGGCCATGTTGCTCCCTTAAAACACGTGAAGCTTATTGAAGCAGGGCATCCCGTTCCGGACAAAAACGGCCAGGCCGGCGCATCGGCCATCCTGAATCTGGCAACAAGGGCAAAAAAAGATGACCTTGTTATCTGTCTTGTTTCAGGAGGCGGTTCCGCCCTTCTTCCCCTGCCGGTGCCCGGACTTGTTCTAAAAGACAAACAGAATACCATAAAAAGACTTATTTCCTGCGGAGCAACCATCCATGAAATAAATTCGATTCGAAAGCACACTTCACTTTTAAAAGGCGGAGGGCTTGCAAAAGCGGTATTCCCCGCGAACCTTGTTACCCTGATTCTTTCCGATGTTGTAGGTGATGACCTTGATGTTATTGCGTCGGGCCCGACAGTTTGCGATTCAAGCACTTTTAACGATTGCCTCAGAATAATTGCAAAATACGGAATAGAAGATGAACTGCCCGCAAAAGTAGTAAAACATATAAATGACGGCGCTGATGGAAAGATTCCTGAAACTCCGAAGGCAGGAGACGATGTCTTTGCAAGAACAACGAATCTTGTAATCGGGAGCAACATAGAGGCTGTAAAATCTGCAAAACAGAAAGCTGAAAGTTTGAAATATAATACCCTTGTACTCTCCTCCATGATAGAGGGAAACACCAAAGATGCAGCTCATTTTCACTGCGCTATAGCAAAAGAGATTGTAAAAACAGGCATTCCTCTATCACGTCCGGCATGTATCATTTCAGGGGGAGAGACTACGGTGAATGTTACAGGAAAAGGCCTGGGAGGAAGAAACCAGGAATTTGCCCTTGACGCGGCGCTTGAGATTGCAGGGCTTGAAAATACGGTTGTTTTGAGCGGAGGAACCGACGGAACAGACGGGCCCACGGATGCGGCAGGAGCATTTGCCGATTCGGAGACATTAAAGAGGGCTTATGCACTGGGAATGGATCCGTTCCGGTTTCTTTCGGATAATGATTCATATAATTTTTTCAAGAGGCTCGGAGATCTTTTTATTACAGGGCCGACAAACACAAACGTCATGGATTTAAGGATTATTCTTTTAAAGCAGTGAATAGTGAAAAGTGAAAAGTGAAAAGAAGGGTTTCCGCCATAAAAATTGGCGGACCTTCGGCAGGGTTCGAGGGTTCAAGCAACCGGAAACCAGAAACCAGAGACCAGAAACCAGAGACCGGTAGCCTGAGTTCTTAATAAGGAAAGAGATGAACGAAACGCATATATCGAACATAACTGATGAACTGAAATTAAATATATCGCGGGTAAGGGCTGTTTCAGAGCTTCTTGAAGAGGGCGCCACAATACCTTTTATTGCAAGGTACAGGAAAGAAGTTACCGGAAGTCTTGACGAGGTTGTGATTACGGAAATCAGAGACAGGCTTGCCAGGCTTGAGGAGCTGGACAACCGAAGGGAAGCAGTTTTAAAATCGCTGGAGCAGAACGGCCATCTTACGGATGAGCTTCGTGAAAAGGTCATGGCCGCTTCCACACTGGCTGTTCTTGAGGATATTTATCTGCCGTTCAGGCCGAAACGGAGAACAAAAGCCACAATCGCAAAGGAAAGAGGTCTCGAACCGCTTGCCGCCGTTATTTTCGAACAGAAGGGAGTTGATCCGTTCATGGTTGCAGCGGAATTTGTTAATCCGGAAAAAGGTGTTGAAAGCGCTGAAGATGCTCTTTCCGGGGCAAGAGACATAATCGCGGAAATGGTAAGTGAAGATCAGAATGCACGTGCCGCATTAAGAAATCTATTTACTGCCAAGGGAAAGTTCATATGCAAGGTGGCGACGGACAAGGAGCAGGAAGGATCAAAATACAGGGATTATTTTGACTGGGATGAGCAGGCTGCGACCGCTCCTTCCCACAGGATTCTTGCAATGCGAAGAGGAGAGAAGGAAGATATTCTTAATCTGACAATTGAGCCTCCCGAGGATGAGGCTATAAAAATACTTGAAGAGTTATTTGTAAAGAGTGCCGGGGACGATTCGAAGCAGGTCCGGATAGCCGTGAATGACAGTTACAGGAGACTCCTTTCGCGTTCAATGGAGACTGAGGCAAGGCTTTTAACAAAAGAGAGGGCCGATTCTGAAGCCATAAGGGTATTTGCTGAAAATCTTCGCAACCTGCTTTTGGCGCCGCCCCTTGGAGCAAAGCGCATACTGGGGATTGATCCCGGTTTCAGAACAGGGTGCAAAGTAGTTTGTCTGGACAGGCAGGGAAAACTACTTCATCACAATACCATTTATCCTCATTTTTCCGATAAAGGCTCAAATGATGCGGCGTTGATCATGAAAGAGCTTTGCGACCGTTTTGAAATAGAGGCTATCGCGGTTGGAAACGGGACAGCGGGGCGGGAAACTGAGGCATTTGTCAAAAGCATTATTTTTGCAAAAAAAATTCCTGTTATAATGGTTAATGAGAGCGGAGCGTCAATTTATTCGGCTTCAGAAGTTGCGAGGAAAGAATTTCCTGACCTTGATTTAACGATTAGAGGGTCTGTTTCAATAGGAAGAAGGCTCATGGATCCCCTTTCTGAGCTTGTCAAGATTGATCCGAAATCGGTCGGCGTAGGGCAATATCAGCATGATGTTGACCAGACAGCTCTGAAGAAGTCCCTTGATGACGTTGTAATGAGTTGCGTGAATGGAGTAGGAGTTGATGTGAACAGATCAAGCGTGCAGCTTCTTACCTATGTTTCAGGCCTTGGCCCCCAGCTTGCGAAGAATATCGTTGCATACAGGGATGAAAACGGCCCTTTTAATTCGAGGAAAGAGCTTAAAAAAGTTCCCCGTCTGGGGCCTAAGGCTTTTGAACAGTCAGCAGGTTTTTTAAGGATAAGAGATGCGAAAAACCTGCTTGACGGGAGCGCTGTGCATCCTGAAAGCTATCATATTGTTACTAAAATGGCTGAAGATCTTTCGTGCGGCGTTGAAGATCTGATAAAAGATGCTGCAATAAGAAGTAAAATTGATATTTCAAAATATGTTACAGATACCATCGGGATTCCGACTTTGAAAGACATTCTCGGAGAACTCGCAAAGCCGGGGCGCGATCCAAGAGAAGGATTTGACGAATTTGCTTTTGAAAGCGGAATCGAAAAGATTGAAGACCTGAAGTCCGGCATGAGGCTCCCCGGTATTGTGACGAATGTTACGGCATTCGGAGCCTTTGTGGATGTGGGTGTCCACCAGGACGGACTTGTTCACGTGAGTGAGCTGTCGGACAGATTTGTCAGGAATCCTGCCGAAATCGTCAAAGTTAATCAGAAGGTCACAGTGACGGTAATTGATGTTGATGTTGAAAGAAAAAGAATTGCTCTGTCATTGAAAACAGTTCCGGGCAGGAAGGAAAAATCTGAAAAGAGGGATGAGAAAAAATCCGTTCCGAAACCGGCAAAATTTGAAAAGCCGAAGAACGCCCCGTTCAATAATCCGTTCGGGAAGCTGTCCGGAGTGAAGATTTGATATGGGGAGAGGGAATAGTTACCCTCCCTTGATGGGAGGGGACAAAGAGGAGGGTGAGATAAATGTATAAAAATTTATGTCGTTCACTATAACAGGGGAGAGATTGGAATGAGGATACTTGTTGGCTATGACGGATCAAATATTGCAAAAGAAGCATTGATGGTTGCATTAAAACATGCCAGGGCTTTTGTCGGATCCGAAGTTTATGTGGTGACATCAATTGTCGGAGGCTCTGAAGTTCCCAGGCAGGCATTTGAAAAAGCCGAAGGAGATTTAAGATATACGCAATCCGTTTTTATTAAGGATAAGATCCCCTGTACTACAAGACTTCTTGTAAGAGGAATGACTCCAGGCGAAGACCTCGTGCGGTTTATTGAAGAAAACGGAATTGATGAAGTTATAATAGGCGTAAAAAGAAGATCCAGGGTTGGCAAACTGCTTTTTGGCTCAACTGCTCAGAAAGTGATTCTGGATGCAAAATGTCCTGTTGTTACGGTGAAATAAGGAATAGTGAATAGTGAATCCTTGAACCCTTTCCTCCTATTTTACGTCCGAAAGAAATGCCGCCTTAAAAAATTCTCTGTTCATTCGGGCTATGTTGACGATTGAGATCTCTTTAGGGCATTCTGCCTCGCACTCCCTTTCATTCGTGCAATTTCCGAAACCAAGCCCATCCATTATCCGGACCATCTCCATGGCCCTCTTTGCGGCTTCAGGTTTTCCCTGGGGAAGAAGAGCGAGCTGGGAAATTTTTGCGCTGGCAAAGAGCATCGCTGAAGCATTAGGACATGCTGCCACGCAAGCCCCGCACCCGATACATGCTGCTGCATCCATTGCTTTTTCAGCTATTTCCTGGGGGATCAGGATGGCATTCGCATCCGGCGCTCCGCCAGTATTTACCGAAATATAGCCGCCTGCCTGTATAATCTTATCGAGGGAGCTCCGGTCCACGACAAGATCTTTTATTACTTTAAAGGCCCTTGAACGCCATGGTTCAACAACTATTGTATCACCGTCCGAAAAATGGCGCATGTGTAACTGGCATAGAGTTGTTCCCTTTTCAGGCCCGTGTGGACGGCCGTTCACAACTGTTCCGCACATGCCGCATATTCCTTCACGGCAGTCATGGTCGAATGCTATCGGTTCCATACCGTCAAGCGTAAGCTGCTCGTTTATGACGTCAATCATCTCAAGAAAAGACATGTCTGAAGAAATATTTTTTGCATTATATGTTTCAAGCCTGCCTTTGGAATTCTGCCCCTTCTGGCGCCAAACCTTAAGTGTTAAATTAAGAGTCTTTGTCACTTGTAACTCCTTTGTGTTAATTTGACATTTTCAAAAACAAGCGGTTCTCTGTTCAGGAGCGGTTCGTTTTCAAAGCCCGTATATTCCCATGCCGAAACATGGCAAAAGTTTTCATCGTCACGCATTGCTTCATTATCCTCGGTCTGAAAACCTTCGTTGAAATGGCCGCCGCATGACTCGCGACGGGCAAGGGCATCTATGATCATCAGTTCCCCAAATTCAAGAAAATCGGCAACACGCCCGGCTCTTTCAAGGCTCTGGTTAAAATCACTCCCGGAACCGGGAACACGAACATTTTCCCAGAATTCCCCCCTCAACTCCCTTATCAGTCCCCGTGCCTTTTCCAGCCCTGAGTCATTCCGGGACATACCGCAGTATTCCCACATAATATTTCCGAGCTGCCTGTGAAAATCATCAACTGTGCGCTTCCCTTTGATGGAAAGAAGTCTTTTTACCTGGGAATCTATCTGTGCCAGAGACTCATTGAATGCGGGATGTTCGGTTGTTATCTTCTTCATTGAGTTTCCGGCAAGGTATCCGCCTATTGTGTAAGGTATTATGAAATATCCATCCGCAAGACCCTGCATGAGAGCGCTTGCTCCTAAACGGTTTGCTCCGTGATCGGAAAAATTGGCTTCCCCGAGTACAAAGAGGCCGTCGATTGTGCTCATGAGATTGTAATCAACCCACAGACCACCCATTGTATAGTGGACTGCCGGATAAATCATCATCGGGGTTTCATATGGATTATCCGCTGTAATTTTTTCATACATCTGGAAAAGGTTGCCGTATTTTTTTGCTATCACCTCTCTGCCGTCTCTCTTTATTGCATCGGCAAAGTCCAGGTAAACGGCAAGACCTGTTTCCCCGACTCCTTTTCCGATGTCGCACTGCTCCTTGGCATTGCGGGATGCGACATCTCTTGGAACCAGGTTACCGAAACTCGGGTATTTATTTTCAAGGTAATAATCTCTCTCCGGGTCAGGTATCTGGGAGGGGGAACGCTTGTCGCCAGGCTTTTTAGGAACCCAGACCCGCCCGTCATTTCTTAAACTTTCACTCATCAGGGTCAGCTTAGACTGGTAGGTGCCGTGTACAGGGATGCAGGTAGGATGAATCTGGGTAAAGCAGGGATTGGCAAAACAAGCCCCTTTTTTATAAGCCCTGTATGCAGCCGTGACATTTGAGGCCATTGCGTTAGTAGAGAGAAAAAAAACGTTGGCATAGCCACCGGTGGCAAGTACTACTGTGTCGGCGGCATATTTTTCGATTTCGCCTGTCACCAGATTGCGGACAACAATTCCTCTGGCCTGCCCATCGACAACGACCACGTCAAGCATCTCCCTGCGTGGGTACATAGTGACTTTCCCCGCGGCAATCTGTCTTGAAAGGGCGCTGTATGCTCCAAGAAGAAGTTGTTGGCCTGTCTGTCCCCTGGCATAAAAAGTCCTTGAAACCTGTGCGCCGCCGAAACTCCTGTTGGCAAGCTGGCCCCCGTATTCTCTGGCGAATGGAACTCCCTGGGCTGCGCACTGGTCGATAATGTTGCCGCTCAACTGGGCAAGCCTGTAAACATTTGCTTCCCTTGCCCTGAAATCGCCACCTTTTACAGTATCGTAGAAAAGGCGCCAGTCGCTGTCGCCGTCATTTTGATAGTTTTTTGAAGCATTGATGCCGCCCTGGGCGGCGATGCTATGGGCCCGCCTTGGGCTGTCCTGTATGCAGAATGTTTTTACATTATAACCCAGCTCGGCAAGAGATGCCGATGCAGAGCCTCCCGCGAGACCTGTTCCAACTACAATTATTTCAAATTTTCTCTTATTGGCAGGGTTGACAAGTTTCAGCTCGAAACGGTGCCTGTCCCATTTTTCCGCGAGGGGACCTGCCGGTGTTTTTGCATCAAGCCTCATGGTGTTCCCTTTCTTTATGTTGTAAACGAAATAAAAACCGGAATAAATCCAAAACCAATACCAATCAAAATGCTGAAAGCAATCCCGGCCTTCCGGATTAAAGGCATGTATTTCGGGTGGTTTACACCAAGTGTCTGAAATGCGCTCCATAACCCGTGGCTAACATGGAATGCGGCCGTTATAACCGCAAGAACATAAATTGCGATATATGCCGGTTTGGCGAATGCACTCTGAACTATTTGAAAAATTGTTGTTCCGGTTTTATCGACGAAATGAAAATTTATCAGATGAAAAGTTAAAAAAGCGATAAGTATCAGTCCAGTATAGGGCATAGTTGCCGAGCCGATAGTCCGGCCCCCGGCGTTTTTATTTACTTCGTATCTTGCCGGCCTTGCCGCGATATTCTGAAAAAAAAGAAAGATGCCGGTCAGAACATGAATTATTCCAAAAAACAGAAGCCCTGTTTCTGCAACCGTTATAAGTGGTCCGAGCGAATGGAGATGCTCAGCGTACGAATTGAAAGCATCCCTCCCGGCATAAAGAGTAAGGTTTCCTATAAGATGCGCCGTAAGAAATGCGCAAAAACTCAAGCCGGTCA
>JAHJQU010000446.1 GCA_018819005.1 Pseudomonadota bacterium
AAGAAGCGCGGAAGTTCCCTGTCCGACATCAATGACCGAAACTTTAAGATCTTTTTGCAGAAATCTCTTATCAAGCCAGTACCATATATCCGCATATCCGGCAATTATCAAAAGCACTATTGTAATAAACGGCGCTCTTTGTTTAATCAGTTCAAAAACATTCCCTTCTCTTTCTTTTCCAATTTTCCTGTTTTTCCCATTTAAAATAACAAAAACAGTGCCCAGTAGTAAATAGTACCAGGTCATTTCAAAAAATGACGGCGTTATAGTTTTAATTGCCGCAAAGGGCAGTTTCGCAAAATACTTTATAAATTCAAGTGAAATCCCTAAAATTACCGAACTTGCTTTTATAAGCCATACGGAAACAAGGCTGCTTACCGGATAAACAAAAAAAGAGAGAAGCCCTGTCGACACAACGGCAAACCCGGTTAGTGGCACGACAATGCAGTTTGCAGCCAGCCCGACAAGTGAAACCTGATTGAAATAGTACATGACAACCGGAAACGTTCCGATTGTGGCAAAAAATGAAACAAGAAAAAATGCGGCGATCTTTTTTTGCAGCCTTAGACGCCATCCCTCATCTGGATCAATCTGTTTATTTTTCCTGTAAAGCGTCTGTTCCAATCCAAGAATGATGAATAAAACCGATAAAAAGGAGAGTTGAAAAGATATCAGAAAAAGGGAAGGAGGATGAACAGCAATAATAAGCATTGCAGCAACAGCAAGAGTATTTAGTGCGTCATGCTCTTTCTCAATTAAAAAACTCGTAAGAAAAACCGAAACCATAATGACCGCCCTCTGAGTTGAAGGCGACATACCGGCAAGAAGCCCGTATATTATCACAGGGATAATGGATAGAATCGCCGCTCCTTTTCTTGTCCATGCGTTCCGGAGAAACAAATTAAAAAAAGAGAGGATTTTTTTGAATAACAGGAACGAAACCGTTGCAACAATTCCTATATGAAGCCCTGAAATAGCAAGGACATGGCTGGTACCCGTGCGGTTAAAATCCTGTCTGACTTCTGGGGAAATGGAATTCCGGTCTCCTATTAACAGAGCCTTTAATACTCCTGCTTCACTGTAAGGGGTAGAATTCTCTATCAAAAGGGAAAAATTTTTGCGTGCATTTTCAATCACTCTTTCCCATTTTATATCCTCTTCATTCGGTTCAACCCTGATCTCATCCCCCGCAACATATGCCGTACCCGATATGCCTTTAAATGCCATATGTCTCTTATAATCAAATCCTCCCGGGTTGTTAAAATTTCTTACAGACCTGATCCCGCTTTTGAAAAAGACCATGTCACCTGTTGATATATCGGGGATGTTCTTAAAAACTCTGACATTGATCTTACCTGAAACAGGAATAATTTTCCCGTTAATGCCGATAGTTTGCGCTGATAGTTCAAAAGACAACCTGTTATCCCTGATTTCCGGGCTTTCGGTCACACGACCTGATATGTCGACGGGACCGGTGTCTGTGTAGCGGGAGATATGGTTGAGAGGAAATGTTTCAGGAAACCAGGGTTGAATAGACAGATAACCGAGAGAAAAAAAGAGTAGTAAAGGTAAAAAAGCTGCCGTCTTATTTCTGATTATACTGATGATCAAGATACCGGCACTGCTAGTAATGGACAGATATGCCCATACGGTATGCCCGTTAAAAAAAAGGCCGCATGATATGCCGGCCATCATGGATAACAGGAGTGGAATGACAGGGCGAAAGTAAATATCGCGGATCATGCGCTAACCTTCCGGTTGCTAATGAAAAAGGGGATGGCTTTTTTGATTATGAACTTATTATGATTCCATCATGATTTATATTTTCACTCTTTTTATTTTTGCCCCGAGGGAAGCAAATTTTTTTTCAATCGCCTCGTATCCCCGGTCAAGATGGTATACACGGCTGATCTCTGTTGTTCCTGAGGCGGCAAGACCCGCAAGTATCAGGGATGCGCTCGCACGAAGATCCGTTGCCATTACCGGAGCTCCCATCAGCGCCGGAACACCTGTGATCATGGCCGTGTTTCCCGAAATCTTGATGTCCGCTCCCAGTCTTTTCAGTTCGCTTACATGTATAAACCTGTTTTCAAATATAGTTTCAGATATCACGCTGAAACCCTTCGCAATTGACATCAGTACCATGAACTGGGCCTGCATGTCCGTGGGAAATCCCGGATAGGGCATAGTCTTTATATCTATACTTGTGATTTTATCTCCTCCCTTTACGCTCATCGTATTGCCTTCTATTTTAACTTCAGAGCCGGTCAGCCTCAGCTTGTGAATAACAGATTCAAGATGTGACGGTTCACAGTTTAATATCTTTATATCTCCTCCGAAAAGGGCTGCAGATACCATGAATGTGCCGGTCTCTATCCTATCGGGTATAATGGATACGGATACGGGTTCAAGGGAGGGAACGCCCGTTATTTTCAATACCGAAGTGCCTGTACCTTCAATTTTCGCCCCCATTTTATTCAGAACATCGGCAAGGGCAACAACTTCCGGTTCCCGTGCGGCATTCCGGATAACAGTAGTTCCTTCTGCAAGGACGGCGGCCATCATGAGGTTTTCAGTTCCCGTCACTGTGACCATGTCAAAAAATATTTCAGCGCCTTTTAAAACTTCAGCGCTTGCTTCAACATATCCGTGCACCAGTTCGACTTTTGCCCCCAGCGCTGCAAGTCCCTTCAGATGCAAGTTAATGGGACGCGCGCCTATCGAGCATCCCCCCGGAAGTGAAACTCTTGCTTTTTTCAGCCTCGCGACAAGAGGCCCCAGCACCAGGATCGATGCCCTCATCTTTCTTACAAGGTCATACGGCGCCTCGTGGTTGTTGAGACCTCCGGAATCGATTCTAACGGTGTGCCCATCAGTTTCTATTCTGGCGCCGTGGTTTATCAAAAGCTCCTTTGTGCTCTCAATATCTTTTAACTCGGGAACATTCGAATAGGTACAGTACCCGTCGGCAAGCAGCGACGAGATAAGAATGGGAAGTGACGCATTTTTTGCGCCGCTTATCCTGACCTCACCTTTCAGGGGATGCCCACCTTCAACAATTATTTTATCCATTCTTTCCCTCGTTTCCTTAAAACAAAAAAGCGCTTCCCCAGAAATTATAGGGGCAAGCGCTTTTTGATTTAACGATATTTACATTCTAATGGTTATGATCATCTTTGCCCTTATCCATATATGTATCATAAAAAGCCTTGCCGATACAATAAGTCATACCGAGTCCTATAATTGTGAGGGCGTACCAGAGTCCACCCATAAAAACCATATGGGACATATCCCAAATCCATTCAAAACAAAAAGGAAACATCTTTTACCTCCAAATAAAGCCGTCATTATCAAGCCTCAGGATTCAACTCCTGCTCCTGAGGGAATACCGGCAGATAGCGGTATGACAAGGATATAAGAATTACACCGTAAGCAACAGGAAGAATTGTTGTGGCAACCTCCTGCCAGCTTGGATAGTACATGGCCCAGCTTTCAAAAGTCAATACAGGCACAGCCATTACCTGGAGAACCATTACCCATCGGTTGACACATGCTCCAAGCACCGCAAGAATTATACCCGTCATCAGCGTAACAGGATTCTTCCGACCTTTCTCGGTAATGAGTATAAGCGCCGGAACAACTCCGCAGATAACAATTTCCAGTATAAGTATCCAAATACCATAGAACGGGTTGTTTGAATAAAAATCCATAAGGTTAAACCCGGCTGCAGGGGCTGTAACCTTGGCCCAATACAAGGTATCTATTATTTTTGCTATTATATATGTTCCAATCATCCAGCCTGAAATCTTAGCCAGAAGCTCAATAACATTCTGTTTTACAAGTTTTTTCTTTGTTATTTTCTCTGTAATCCATGTTACCAGAATCGTAAAGCATGGTCCGCAAGCAGCAGCCGACCAGGTATAGAGGAAGAAAGTCCACGGCCAGATAAAAATTCCTTCCCTGTACGCAAACGGGCGCCCGAACAGAACGCCGGGAACTCCGCCTAACGAGCCCTGATGGAAAAAGGAGAGAAATGCTCCGGTCGCCGCGAAAACTGCCATTATCTCGTGCATGTTGTGCCCAAGCCTGTGAAAGAAGGGAACCTTGTCTATCTGGCGGTTTTCAAGAATAAGCGGGACGTACTCTATGGTCAGAACAACAAAATAGCAGGTAAGGCAGAAAGCTACTTCGGTCAGCATGGAGTGAACATTTGCATGCCAGAAGATGAACCAGCCTCTCAGCGGTTGTCCGATGTCAATGGCAAGGATAAGAAGCGCTGAACTGTAACAGATGAATCCGATAAGAACGGCATAGTTGATTATGTTTTTCAGTTCATCCTTCCCAACAATATACCTCAGAAATCCCGTAAAAAACGCTCCGCCTCCTAATGCTATGACCGCAAGGTCGGCCCAGATCCACAATGCAAATCCGTAAGAATCATTCATGTTAGTCTGGTTGAGTCCCTTGAACCAGCAAAGCAGCATGGCAAAAACGCCCCATAAAAGTACCGCACCGGCTGCGCCTATCCACAGGGCAAACTGCCATGTCGGACAGCGCTTAACTCCCTTGGGTATTAATGCTGAATCCATATGTTACTTACTCCTCAATTATGGCATCAAAGTTTCATCTATTATTGCTGCCGGATTACTTTTTTTCCTTTTCGAGATAATTATCGCCTGCCCGTCTCACCCATTCCCTGTTCGAAAGGTAATACACCTTGGGATTCGTCTGAAGTCTTTCAAGAAGCCGGAATGCGTTCTTCTCTTTTTTCAGTTCATAAACCGCATGTTCCGGATTGTTGAGATCTCCGAAAGTAATGGCATTGGCCGGACATGCCTGAGTGCATGCAGTCTGGTATTCATTTTCTTCCAACTCACCGCGACCTTCGTAATAAGCTTTGTCCATTGCAATCTGATACCTGTGAAAACAGAAGCTGCATTTTTCAACAATGCCCCTCATGCGTACCGAAACATTCGGGCTTAAATATTTCTCCATACCATCCGGCCAGACAGGATCCCACCAGTTAAAATATCTGGCATGATACGGGCATGCAGCCATACAGTACCTGCATCCGAAGCATCTTGTATAAATCTGGCTGACAATCCCGGTCTCCTTGCTGTAATCTGTTGCTGTTGCAGGGCAAACAGATACGCATGGCGAATGGCCGTGGTTCCCTTTTCCTCCGCAGTGCTGACAGGGTCTGGGAAGATAGCAGATTTCGGTGTCTGGAAACGGTTTTCTGTTAGTCAGCTTGTAAACGCGCAACCAGGTGATGCTGTCAAGCTTCTTCGACTCATCTTCCTTGAAAGGTACGTTGTTTTCAGCCATACATGCAACCATACAGGCTCCGCAACCGGTGCACTTGTCCAGATCAATGACCATTCCATATCGTTTAGCTTTTTCGTGATTTTGTTCTTCTTTCATCAGAACCTCATGCTCTTAATTAGGCTTTGATCAGATTGGCCCGGATTCCCCAGGCCGCATCAAGTCCGGAAGCAGGATCTTCCAGCATTCCGATAAGTTCATTTACATTTATTCCCTTGCCTGCAAGATAATTGTCATATGCGGTATGGCCAAGGCCCCTTGGCATAGCTACAATACCGGGCATGATTCCCTCGAACAGGTTTATTTTAACCCTTGCGCTTCCCTTTGGTGTTTTGAGGGTAGCATAACTTCCGGCAGAAAGTCCGTTAGCCTTGGCTGTTGCCGGATTTATCTCAACAAGGATATCCTTTCCTTTAAGAACTGTGTCTTCAACGGTTTTTATTACAAAAGGCGGGGCGCCAATATATCCGTTGGCTATCCTGAATGAATCGTAAGGCAGGAGAAATAGAGGATAAGACTTGGGGTCTCCTTCGTGACTTACAGAGGCAAAGAGCATTGTGAAATCGGGAATTCCGCCCGAAAGATCAAATTTTCCAGGAGAAGTATTGATAACCTGGGCGGTAAATGCCGGATCAGAACTGAAGCCTTCTTCGTTCAGGATCTTCCACTTATCTCCTGCTGTCCCTTCAAGGCATGCCTGATAATCATCCCACGGGAAGGCGTCTGCAACAGGCGAACCTATCTCTTTTGCAATAAGGAGGATGACATCCCCCGCATGTTTCGTGTTAAACTGGGGGCTCACAACAGGTTTTGCAAGGCTGACAACCGGTTTTGAAAGGCCGGCAGTCGCCGGAACATCTTCATAACGTTCAAGATAGATATGGTTCGGCAGAATAAGGTCCGAATTCGATGCAGTTTCATCCATGAAAGATGAGAAACTGACAATGAAGGGAATCTTCTTGAAAGCATCTTTTACGGCTTTTGTATCAGGCAATGAATATACCGGATTTGACTCCAGAACAAAAAGAAGACTTACGGGAGACCCTGAATTAACAGCACCCGCAAACCTGTTGGTAAGGCTTTTTGCGAATCCGTATTTTACGCTTCCGGCACCATCGATTCGCTCTTTTTTAATTCCGGCAGCACCAACTTCGTCAGCCTGATATGCAGGCCAGGCAATATATGCCGGATCATTAACCGCAAAAACTCCGCCTTCCTTGCCTATATTCCCAGCAAGAGCATTTAATGCCTG
>JAHJQU010000071.1 GCA_018819005.1 Pseudomonadota bacterium
AATTCCTCCCCCAAATGTAACAGGTGTGCTTCATATGGGGCACGCCCTTAATGTCACCATGCAGGATATACTTTGCCGTTACAGAAGATTACGCGGTGACAATGTACTCTGGATGCCCGGTACAGATCATGCCGGAATTGCGACCCAGAATGTTGTTGAAAAGAAACTGGCTTCTGAAGGAACCGACAGACATAAACTGGGACGTGAAAAGTTTATAGAAGCTGTCTGGGAATGGCGCAGTGAATCAGGGAGCGCAATTATAAACCAGCTCAAGCGTCTTGGCGCCTCATGCGACTGGAAACTCGAACGATTTACCATGGACGAAGGGCTTTCAATTGCAGTCCGCAGAGTTTTTGTACAGCTTTATCAGGAAGGACTTATCTACAGGGGAAATTATATAATAAACTGGTGCCACCGCTGCCATACCGCACTTGCCGATCTGGAAGTTGAGCACGAGGAGGTTGACAGCCATCTGTATTATATAAAATATCCTTTCTCAGACGGTTCAGGAAGCATAGTTATTGCGACAACCCGGCCGGAGACAATGCTCGGAGACACCGCTGTCGCGGTGAACCCCGATGATCCGCGATATAAAAATCTTGAAACAGACTCGGTTATCCTTCCTCTCTTAAACAGAAAGATACCCATAATAATGGATAGCTATGTTGACATGGCCTTTGGGACAGGGGCTTTGAAAGTAACTCCTGCTCATGATCCAAATGACTTTGAAATAGGAAAACGGCACAACCTGCCTGAAATAAAAGTCATAGACGATAACGGAAAAATGACTCCCGAAGCCGGAAAATTTGAGGGGCTTGACCGCTTTAAGTGCAGGGAATCGGTTGTAAAATCACTTAAGAGGGAAGGGCTTCTTGAAAAAATGGAGCCGATAAAGCACAATGTCGGGCACTGTTACAGATGCAAAACCATCGTCGAACCCAACCTGTCCAGGCAGTGGTTTGTTAAAGTAAAGCCCCTTGCAGAAAAAGCAATCGATGCGGTTGAAAACGGAAGCACAAAGATTGTCCCTGAAATCTGGACGAATACGTATTACGACTGGATGAGAAATATAAAAGACTGGTGCATTTCGCGCCAGATCTGGTGGGGTCACCAGATACCGGCATGGACTTGTGAAAATTGCCGGCATATCATCGTCTCGATGGAAGCGCCCGAAACATGCCCCGCGTGCGGGAACGGCATTCTGGTGCAGGAGACCGATGTTCTTGACACGTGGTTCAGTTCCGCCCTCTGGCCTTTTTCAACAATGGGATGGCCTGAAAACACACAACTGCTGAAGACCTTTTACCCGACATCCGTTCTTGTTACAGGTTTTGATATTCTCTTCTTCTGGGTTGCCCGGATGATGATGATGGGCATTCACTTCATGAAAGATGTTCCTTTCAAGGATGTTTATGTCCATGCCCTTGTCCGGGATGAAGAGGGCAAGAAAATGAGCAAATCAAAAGGAAACGTCATTGATCCCTTAAACATTATCGATCAGTACGGAACCGACGCTTTCCGGATGACTCTTGCTGCGTTCGCGGCGCAGGGCAGGGATATCAAGATGTCCGAAAAGAGGGTTGAAGGATATCGCCATTTTATCAATAAGCTGTGGAACGCAGGCCGTTTTTCGCTCATGCACTTGAAGCAGGGTTACACTGAAATCAAATTCGCGGATCTATCTCTCCCGGACAAGTGGATACTTGCAAGGCTGAAGCACACTAGCGAGAGTGTTGCCGGCTCAATCGACAGTTACAGATTCAATGATGCAGCCGGCACATTATATAAATTTGTCTGGCATGAGCTGTGCGACTGGTATCTGGAAGCCATAAAACCCTGCCTTTACGGGCATAAGGGAGAAGAGAAAAAAAATGCCGCACTGAGTGTTCTCTGGCGGGTCCTTCATGACACCCTTATTCTGCTCCATCCCTTTATACCATTTGTCACGGAAGAGATCTGGCACAAACTTCCCGGAACAAAAGGTTCCATCATGAAAGCGGTCTTTCCCGCAGATGAAAAAGATTTTGCGTCTTTATACTGTGATCCGGAATCAGAGCCAATGATGGACCTTATTATCCAGATGATAACAGGAATAAGAAACGTAAGAGGGGAAATGAACATATCTCCTTCAGCCTCTATCGATGTAATCCTGCAGTCTGAAGACGACTTTTTGAGAAAAATTCTTTCCCTTAACGAAGATATTATTATTAACCTCGCGGGTCTAAAATCTTTTCTTGTGGCGGAACCGGGGGAAAGGCCCAAAAAAGCTGCTATGACAGTAGTAAGCGGTGCAATAATGTATATTTCTCTTGAAGGAATAATAGATTTTTCAAAGGAAAAAGACCGCCTTGAAAAGGAACTGGCCAAACTGAAAGATGAGATTGCCGTTTCAATAAAGAAGCTCAGAAATGATGATTTCCTTTCAAAAGCCCCGGCAGATATTGTGGAAAAGGTAAGAGAAAAGCACCAGAATTTTGTTGAAAAACAGCAGAAACTAATGACAAACCTTGACAAAATCAGGAGTATTGAAGCATCATAACGATGACTACTTGGAGTTCATCAATAATCTGGAATCT
>JAHJQU010000072.1 GCA_018819005.1 Pseudomonadota bacterium
ACAGAAAGGTCAAAATCGGTTAAAGGAATTTTGTATATGCTTTCTTTAAGCCAGTCCGCGGGAACACCCAGGTCTATGAAGGCGCCCAGAGTCATATCACCGCTGATTCCGGAAAAACAGTCAAAATATGCAAGCATTTATCAATTTCCTTTCATGCAGCATAACTACTCAGGTTGCTTAGACTTTAGGCTATTAGACTGTAGACTATAAGCCTATAGCCTAAAAGCCTTCAGCCTAATATCCTACAGTCTCTCGCCTATCTGAGTATGAAGCCTTATTATCTCAAGCACAAGATCACCGGTTTTCACCATGTCGTCAACACTCACGGATTCGCGAACTGAATGCATATCACGCATTCCGGTTCCGATAACTCCTGTAATTATGCCCCTTTCATAAAATATATTGGCGTCTGCCCCGCCTCCCGTTGTTTTTGTTATCATTTTCCTTCCCAGATTGGCCGCCGCTTTCTGCGCAAGAGTAACTACAGGATGGTTTGCGGGAATAGCTGTCCTTGAAAAATCATCCTCCACAACCACATCAACCCTTGGAAGCCCGTCTGACGAATTAGTCCCGTAGTTTTTAACTGCATTCTCAAAAGATGAGATGATATCGCTTGTTACCCTTTTCAACTTTTCATCGTTGTGGCTTCTTACTTCTCCTTTGACACTTACAAGATTGGGTATGATATTTGTTGCTATTCCACCATTTATAATTCCAATATTGCATGTAGTCTCTTTATCGATACGCCCCAGTTCAAGCCCTGCTATTGCCTTGCTTGCAAGATGAATTGCATTTATGCCTTTTTCAGGAGCAGCGCCTGCATGTGCATCCCTGCCATGAACCTTAAACTCAATTTTGTTGGCGCTGGGAGCGTGGGTGATTATGCCTTCCGTATCGGTTGCATCGAGCGCATAACCGTATTTTGCAGTAATAAGGCTCATGTCGAGATGTTTTGCACCCATAAGTCCGATTTCCTCGCATGTTGTAAGAATCATCTCAATCGGCCCGTAAGGCATTTTATTCTCTGTCAGAACTGTCATCACTTCTATCAGCACCGCTATAGCGCTCTTGTCATCAGCTCCCAGTATCGTTGTTCCGTCGCTTGTAAATATACCGTCTTTAAGAACAGGGACAACACCTCTTCCGGGTTCAACTGTGTCCATATGAGCGTTTAAAAGCAAGGGCGGGATCTTTTCGGTGCCATGGAATTTTGCAATCAGATTCCCCGTGTTGCTTCCTGTTTTCTTTCCCGCGCCGTCAATAACAGTTTCTGCACCCATTGTTTCGAGAATCTTCTTTAACTCTTTTGCAATATCACCTTCGTGTCTTGAAACACTGTCAATCTTTGCAAGAAATCGGAATGTGTCAATCAATCTTTCTCTGTTTATCATTATAAACTCCGTTAAATTTTGACGTTATCATAACAAGTTCAAATTCAGACGGCAAAGAAAAAAACTCATTATGCAAGGCGCGCGAATCTTGAGGAATGAAGCGTATTTGATAGTACGCTGCAATGATTCACCTTGTTGAATCAGCTCTGCTGTCTCGCGCAGCGAGAATTCAACAGGGCGGGGATTAAGCGCAACACAGCAGAATGACTTTTTACGAAGCTGTTATATTTTTATGTCATATTTTAATTGACAAATAAATGCATGCTACTATTATAAGCCCACTTTTTTAAACGGAAGTGCACAGCTCACTGGTGGGGCTCCCGGACTTCAAATCCGGTGTGGGGCGCTGAAACCGTCCCGGGTGGGTTCGATTCCCATGCACTTCCGCCATAATTGCAAATAACTGCTCGGAAAAGCTTTCTTTCTTCAGACTATCCTGATATATTCAAAGAAAATGCCGTTTGCAAGCTGTTTGTGAAATTGATTATTGTGGGGGTTTAATGGAACACAACTTTGTAAGAGCAATGGAACTTAAGAATAATCTTAAACTGAAAATCTATGATAACTCTAAAAAAATGGCCGGTGACAGATGGCTGGTATCTTTGATAGCCCGGATAAAAGTACCGGTTGATGCAACCTCCAAGTTATTGTCCGATTCGGACATCGGCAATGAAGAAATTACCGAGCTTCTCGGCAGTGAAGTTCTTTTTGAGCAGAA
>JAHJQU010000447.1 GCA_018819005.1 Pseudomonadota bacterium
CCCTGATCAAATCGAAACAGTTCGGTGAAAAAGAGTTTACTGCTGTTTTTCCACGGGAAGTTGTGGACGGGACGGAGATTTCATTTGAAGGAAAAAACTATCTTGCTTCACGCAAGTTCATTAATTCTGAAGGCTGGTCGATTGTATTAATGACGACAACGGAAAGAGTTTTATTATACAGGCTGGCCGGTGTGATTTTAACAATATTGATATGTGTCTTTATAGTGGTGCCGCTCGTAATCAACTACAAAACTTCCAGATCGGCAGAAGCGCTTGTGGAAAGTGAAAAGAAATACAGAAACATCCTTGAAAACATTGAAGATGGTTATTTTGAAGTAGATATCGCCGGTAATATAACTTTTTCTAACGAGTCAACATGCAGGATAATTGGATATTCCGCGCATGAGTTTATAGGTAGGAATAACCGCGAATTCACGGATGATAAAAATGCTAAAAAAATATTCAAGGTCTTTAGTGAGGTATATAAAACAGGAATACCCACCAAGGCATTTGACTGGGAGCTTATCAGGAAAGATGGTTCAAAATGTTTTGTTGAAATGGTTGTGTCTCTGATAACGGATTCAAATAACGTTAAAACAGGATTCGGGGGAATCGCAAGAGATGTTACCGAACGCAAGCTGGCGGAAGAAGAATTAGAGAATAGTTTTAAACAGTTAAGGGCGGCATTGGGAGGAACAATCCAGGCTCTTGCGGTTGCTGTTGAGACGAGGGACCCCTATACTGCAGGACATCAGAAGAGGGTGGCTGATCTCTCCCGCGCCATAGCCTCGGAAATGTGTCTTGATAACAACCAGACAGACGGCATCCGAATGGCCGGAGTGGTTCATGATCTCGGCAAGATATCTATTCCGGCTGAGATATTAAGCAAGCCTACCAGGCTGAGCGAAATTGAATATAGCCTGATAAAAACCCACTCGCAGGCCGGATACGATATCCTGAAAGATGTTGAATTTCCCTGGCCGATAGCACAGATTGTTTTACAGCATCATGAAAGGATCGATGGTTCCGGATATCCGGCCGGGCTGAAGGGCGAAGATATTCTCATGGAAGCCCGCATAATAGCCGTGGCCGACGTCGTTGAAGCGATTGCTTCTTACAGACCGTACCGGCCTGGCCTAGGCATTGAAAAAGCCCTTGGGGAAATAGCTCAAAATAAGGGGGTTCTCTATGATCCGGCAGTCGTGGATGCCTGCCTGTGTCTATTCCGCGACAGAGGCTACAAATTTGAATGAATTGTAGATCGTGAATCGTGGATAGTGAATCGTGAATCATAGATCGTGGATCGAACAACGAACCACGAATCACGAATCACGAACAACGAGCAAGGGGGTTATATGAAAAATATAACAAGAATCTCGGTGTTGCTTATTCTATCCGGCATTATTCTATTCGGCTGCGGCAAATCACAACCTCCGAAAGCTCCCGATGAGGTCAAACTGCAGTTAAAATGGCTGCACCAGGCACAGTTTGCCGGTTTTTACATGGCGCAGGAGAAGGGCTACTATGCCAAAGAGAACATAAAGATCTCCTTCCTTGAAGGTGGCATGGATATAAATATCGCAGAAAGAGTCATTACAGGAAAGGCCGATTTCGGTGTTATGACCCCTGAGTCCATTCTGGTTAACCGCGGCATGGGTGTGCCGCTGACAGCCCTGGCCGCCATCTACAGGCGCAGCGCAACGGTTTTTGTAGCAAGAGCCGATTCCGGTATCGTGCGGCCGTCCGATTTTGCAGGCAAAACTGTTGCTGTGAGAGGTGAAGGTTTCAAAGAAGCCGAGATTCAGTTCCAGGCCATGATGAAGAAACTTGGTATTAATCTCTCAAAGATAAAAACCATTCCCTTTGATCCTACCTATGAGACTTTTTACCGGAATAAGGCTGATATCACCGCCACATATTACACATCCGGTCTTGTCAGAATGCGGAAAAAGGGAATGAAGCTAAATCTTATCTGGCCGAACGACCACGGCATCAACTTTTATTCCGATACTCTGGCAACTACCGACAAGATGATTTCGGACAATCCTGATCTTGTGGAACGATTCATGCGCGCCAGCATGCAAGGTTGGCAGGATACTATCGAGAATTACAGGGAGGCGGTTGCTGTTACATTGAAATATGCCCAGGTTAAGGATTCTGATACTCAAACTGCGATGATGGAGGCCATGCTCCCGCTGGTGCACACGGGAGAAGATCGGGTAGGCTGGATGGAACCGGATATCTGGCATGATATGTACGGTACACTATTGGATCAGGGCCTGCTTCAAAAGCCTTTCGATGTTGATCAGGCTTATACCATGCGGTTTATAAAGGAAATAAGCGGAGGAAAAGTCAAATGAAAACTGCGGCAAGACTTACCGCTCTTTTTTTCCTGATGGCGATCGTGCCCACGGGAATAGTCGGATACCTGGGCTACGGCATCGGGAAGCGGACTATCCTGGAGGAGACAACAGACCACCTCGTAAGCATCAATATCTTAAAGACCAGAGAACTGGAAAGATGGGTTAAAGACGGCAAAAACAGCATCGAAGAGCTGGCTCAGCGGCCCCTGATCAGGCAGTACGCATCGGTGATGGCGGCATCGTATGATATGCCCGATCCCGCATATCACAGGGCACACAGAAGCATTGTTGAGGATCACCTGAAGCCGGGTCTGCAATACGGAGTTTTCACAGAACTGTTTGTAATGTGTTCACGCGAGGGACATATATCGGCTTCCACCGATAGGCAACAGGATGGAAAGTACCGCAATAATCGCAGATATTTCAGGGAAGGCAAAAACCGCACCTATTTTGAGGGCAGTTATTATTCGCCTGCGCTGGAGAAGCCGACAATGACTATAAGTACGCCCGTAAAGGCGACGGACGGGAATCTGATCGCCGTTCTGGCCGGCCGGCTTGACCTTGGAGAGCTTTCTGAAATCATGGTTCAGCAGAGCGGCAAAAGAAGGACGCTCGATACATACCTTGTGAACACTTTCAACTTCTTTGTCTCCGAACCGAGGTTTGGCAAAGACTATGTCCTTAAAAAAGCTGTGCGCACCGAGGGTGTAGAGGCCGGTCTTTCAGGCAAAGACGGATTTGGTTTCTACAAAAATTATCGGGGAGTGCCGGTAATCGGAGCCTACAAATGGCTGCCTGAATTCAGGATGTGCATCATCACCGAAATTGATCAGGCAGAAGCCCTGGAACCGGTTACACAGCTTGCATGGGTTATTACGGCCGGCGTGCTTATCGTTTTAATGACAACAGGCTTTCTGGGCATCTTCTTCGCGCGAACAATCAGCAGGCCGCTGATTCAACTTGCCGTTGGCGCCGGGGAGATCGGGGGCGGCAACCTCGAATACCGCATAGATATAGAAAGCAAAGATGAACTTGGAGATCTGGCCCGTGCGACAAATGAAATGGCTGCAAAGCTTAAAGAAACACATACATCAGTGACGAATCTGGAGAAAGAAATTACGGAGCGAAAGCTGGTTGAGGATTTTGCCAGACAGTCAG
>JAHJQU010000448.1 GCA_018819005.1 Pseudomonadota bacterium
AAGCATTGCCAAAAAATCGGCTTTTTTTGCCTTTGGTGGTTCTCCAAGGAAATTTGGAGCCCTCACAGCCGCTTTATTGCCGGAATTTCAGCTGCTGCCCTTTTCTAACAAGCTGCCTGTGATCGTTTTGAAATTGGCTCTAATGTTTTATCTTTATTATATGTAAAGGCGTTCGGATTATATACTGCTCCAACCACATTCACCGTTGCAGGTTCTTTAGGGATATAGATAGTGTCTCCGCCGTCGAGCTTTAAATCGGAAGGAGTAGTTTTAAATAAATTCGCCGGCACTATTTTCAAAACAACTCTTCCACTGGCTTTCGCAGTTCTTAATTTGTTGATAAGAGCCTTTTGAGCAGCCAGAAATTGCCCCTGAAGCGCAAGATCGTCCTTCGATAATGCGGACTGGGCTTCCTGGGATGAGAATCGTGTATAATCCTCCTCAAGGCGGTTTAACATATCATCAATTCTCTGCTGCTGAACTTTCTGCACCGATTCCCTGGTAAAAACGGCTCCCCGCAAATAGGAATATTCCGTAAAACCACCCGCCCTCTCGATAAGTTCGGATATTTTTTCCCCTTTACGGATATTATATTTGCCCGGGAAATATACTTCTCCCGTAATTTCAACTTCATCTTTTAATCCCCACCAATCCGGAATTGATTTAACCGTTATTACATCCAGGGGTTGTAATTTTCTGTTGTGAAGAGGATCGTTATTTAGAGCAAGCGTTATGTTAAAGGGTTCAACGGAAGTCTCTACCTGCCTGTTTTCTATAATATTTATCCTTACAAGTTCAGCTTCCTCCATGTAAGCGGCTGTTTTGATATTTCCGGCAATTCTGATTAAGTCTGCCGTCGTCATGTTTTCTGCATATGGATATTCACCTGGATTGTTGACCATCCCTTTTATGCTGACATTATATTTTTCCTTGAAGTCCCATTTGTTGTGGACAATTACCCTGTCCTGATCTTCAAGAATCAGGTTGTTTGCAGGATCGCCGTTGATTGCTTTGTCGAGATTAAGCGTGATAAGATTAATTTCAGTAGTATCCTTTTTCACTCTGTAAAGATGAACAACGCCCATATGGGCATCGCGGGTCAGGTTTCCTGCCTTCAAGACTAGATCTTTTAATCTCATTCCGTCACTGTCTATAAAGTAGCGGCCTGGCTTTCGGACCGGCCCTTCAATCTCAGCGCTTATTCTTTCTTCAAACATTGATTTATTGAAAATATAGATCTCATCCCTCGGTTCAAGAAGAATATTCTGCGATTCATCTTTTTTTATAATCAGTTTGCCAAGATCAAAGGGAATCAACTCGGATTTCATTGTCTTAAGGGGATATCTTTTAATGAGCGCATAATCAAAATAAGTATCAACATCAAGAGCCTCAACATCCGGCAGAAGATCAAGGATGTGAATTCCGGTCTTGTGCGCATACTGTCCCGGATAACGGACGTTGCCGCATAAAAAAACCAAATTCCTGCTTTCATCAAAAACCGAAAATACCTTTACCAGGTCACCGTCCTTAAGGGGAAAATCATTATTTTTATTTAACTTCTCATAAGGTATATCCAGAATAACCTTGGAACTGTTTTCGTGATATCGCTGGATTTGAACTCTCTGATTCATAGCTTTTGGCGTTAACCCCCCCGCAAGCTCAACAGCCGCTATTAATGTGGCGGCATCTGTAAATTCATAAACGGCAGGCCTCTTCACGTCTCCTGATACAGAAACCACGGTTTTTGTCTGAGGAACAAATATTACATCTTGTGGCATCAGCCTTATATCCTGAGTCGTATCTCCTTTCAGCATAAAGTCGTAGAGGTCAATTGTACTAAACAGTTTTCCCCCTCTTTTTATCTGGATTTTCCTGAGCGAACCCAGTTTGGTCGGCCCTCCCGAATAAAGCAACGCATTGGAGACGGTTGCGATCGAGCTTACAGTGTAAATTCCCGGAGATTCAACTTCACCCAGGACAAAAACCTGTATTGTTCTGAGTTTTCCCATTGAAACAGATACGTTAACCCCTGTTA
>JAHJQU010000449.1 GCA_018819005.1 Pseudomonadota bacterium
ATACCAGACCCGGTTCCGGTCATCCTCTTTCAGTTTGACCTTGCCTTTATTTTCAAAAAACCGGATTGTCTTTACCATTATCTCCCTTGATTTTTCATCAAGATGATCGAACGTACTCGTCTTTGGATTAAGTAAAATCATGATAAAAAACTCCTTACAGATTAAATATTGTTTGTGAATGACAAATTAAATATCATAGTTAAAGTAGTTGGTTAAAAATATCAAGCATGTATCTGCTTATATTTCTGAACTCCCGTTTCCTTTATTAAATATTCTTGAAAAATTTCGTTAATACTAATAATATGCAGCTACACATATTTCATCTTATAACAGGGGAGGAATAAATATGGGACTAAATATTCTGGTTGCATTCGACGATTCGGAAAATGCTATGAGAGCCGTGGAATTTATTGCTAAATCCTTTACTCACGATAGCAGAGTCACTCTGTTGAGCATTCTTCAGGACAGTATAGCTCTTTGTGACATGAACAGCCCGGAATTAACCCCTTATTTTCTGACTCAGCAGAGCGCTTTTTGCGCACTTGAGGGGAAAAAGAGAGAGATAATAAACGAGGCTATGGAAAAAGCCAGAGACACGCTTGTTCGCAGCGGTTTCATGGAAAAGCATATATCTATGAAGATAGAAAAAAAGAAAAGCGGCATAGCAAGGGATATCATGAATGAAGCTGAATCCGGCTACGATCTCATTGTGATAGGAAGAAGAGGGCTGTCCGGGATAATGGAATTTATACTCGGGAGTGTTTCTCAAAAAGTCTTACAATACGCGAAGGATACTTCGGTATTGGTTGTTAATTAAAAACAACTCTTGTTCGTCTTAATGCCTTGTTATAGTCCACACTTGATGTTCGGATATGTTTTTTCAGATGTTTCATGTTCGATTTTATGGCCTCTTCATATAAGTTTTCTGAAATACCGTAGCGGGCCTTAAAATGAGCAGGAAAAAATCTTATGACATTGCCGAAATCCTTCGCCAGCCTGATTTCTATTGTATGATAAAAGTCTACTGTTTTGATAATAAGATCCAATTCATTTTTATAAGTCCTTACATTCGCTTCCCTGAATTCATGAAAAAGAAAAGGCAGCTTCTCGAGATAAGTTCTGTCTGACATCTGACCGACGAGGTCGGCTGTTCCAAGCATTTTTCCAAGAAATTCGGCTTCTCGTGTTGAAAACTTTATATTGTCTATTTTTGCATGCAGGCCGGTGCAAAGAAGCATATCAGAACATGTTTTAAATTGTTCTTTGGGGAAAGCATTTTCTTCAAAATATTTTTTCATAAACTTTATGCTTCGATCAATATGCACTTCTGTATATTTTGCGCCCGTGCCTGTTAAGTCATCATCTGTTTGAATATATCCGACATCATGCATAAGTGTTGTAATCAGAGCAAGTATTGCATTCTCCTCGCTGATTTTCTCTTTTTCTAAAATCGCGCCGTGCACAAGTCTTGCCATTGCAAGGAATGCATCGGAGGTATGTCGAAGGTCATGATATTTAGTGTTACAATGTCGGTATCCATTGTATTTGCCATGAAAAAGATCTGTAATATCCCCGAACACACGGGTTAAAAGATCTAAACCGATATTCGGATATGCCATGCAAACAATTGCTTTTACCTCATCAAATACACAATGAGAATCATACATGTTTACAAGGTTTGATAATTGAATTTTATCTTTACTCATAACCGCCCGGGTGGTACATTGTCAGAGAATAGAAGCTGACAGACAGATTGCAAATTATTTCCCGTATAGCAGGAATGATTTTAAACGTCAAGCTAACGATGTAATATTATCAGGTATATATGGCTTTTATAACCATATTAAATATCAAGGGTAAAGTTTATGTCCCTGAGATAAAGCCCCAAACCCTGAAAAAACAGAAGTGTCACGACTGCTTTTCATGCCAGCTTTGCAGTGAAAGCCGCTGTCTATCATGCATGTCTGAAGAATCTTGTAAAAACAAAGAGATAAGGTCTCACAAAAAACCTTCGGAAAGCGATATATCTCTCTGAATATGAATATTAAATTTTTGTCTGAAAAGAGAGCCGGCAATCTGTTTTCCCATTATAACCTGATGGATTCTGCTGAAAGAATATTATGCGGAGCCATTGATTTTAAATATTCAAAACATGTGCAGCCGTTTCCTGAAAAATCCAATCTCATAAATTGCAAAATAATTTCACACAGGGGAGAATATGATAACCGGAGCATCTTCGAAAATACGCTGAAAGCATTCGATAGGGTTTCGGATAAGGGTGTCTTTGGTATTGAATTTGACATTCGCTGGACAAGAGACTTAAAACCGGTAGTACTTCACGACAAGAATACAACAAGATTATATAACAAAGATATTGATGTTAATGAAGCTTGTTTTTCTGATTTAAGAACATCTGTTCCGGAAATACCCTCTCTTGAAGAAGTTATTTCAAGATATGGCAAAAGACTGCATCTTATGGCCGAAATAAAACAGGAGATTTATCCTGAGCCTCTCCAACAGGCCGGAATACTGAAAAATCTTTTTTCAGATCTTATGCCGGGAAAAGACTATCATTTTATTTCTCTATCGCCCGAAATATTCAGCATAATTGATTTCGTACCCAAAAGCACTTTCATCCCCATAGCAAGATTAAACCTGAGAAGCATGAGTCAAATAGCGCTGCAAAGCAACTATGGCGGAGTTGCCGGTCATTACCTGCTGGTAACAAATTCTCTTATTAGAAAGCATATGGATAAAAACCAGAAAATCGGAACAGGTTTTGTTGATTCCGAAAACTGTCTCTTCAGGGAGTTGAACAGGGGAACAGAATGGATTTTTTCAAACAATGCCGCAAAACTTCAAACAATTATCAATTCTTCTTTGAAGCTCCCGGTCGCAAGCAGCGGGGAGCTTCAATGCTGAATCGAAGTGATTCCCAG
>JAHJQU010000450.1 GCA_018819005.1 Pseudomonadota bacterium
CCCTTTTTTTGGACTTTACACTTCTTCCCGAAGTTGGCTCTAAGTATCTCCGCTCCTTTATATGCAGCTGCGATACCGACTCTTTTAACTGAATTGAGATCCATAAGGGTCTCTCTTTATATTCGTTGCCGGGTGCATGTCAACCCATTTTATAATCTTATATTACCTGTCTATGATTTGCGACTGGTTATCTGTCCCGGTGATTTATTATGTTTCAGTATGCTTTATACAAATAGATTCTATCGAGTGTTCCATTTTTTCAATAAGGGGGGACAAGGTTGATACATCATTAGCTGAAATTGGAATGGAGCCAAAAATCCGGCATAACTTTTCGGTAGTTTCTTTTCCGGCAAGATCCTGTTTATTGAAAACGCGGATCATTGCTATTTTGTCTAAATTCAAGTCTGAAAGAATCCTTTCAACAGATTCTATCTGATCCTCAAATCTCGGATTGCTGATATCTATTACATGAAGCAGGAGATCGGCATTGTTTAATTCTTCAAGTGTCGCGCGGAAAGCAACAAGCAGGTCCTTTGGGATGTTTTTGATAAAACCGACAGTATCGGTTATTATTACTTCGGTATCTTTCGGGAATTTGAGCCGCCTGCTCGATGGATCGAGGGTCGCAAATAGTCTTTTTTCAGCGAGCACATTGCTTTTTGTCAGAGTATTAAGAAGAGTGGATTTGCCCGCATTTGTGTAGCCTATTATTGAAATAACCGGCAAATCCTTTTTGCCGCGTTTTGCCCTTTGCTGTTGCCGGTGTTGTATTACCAGCGAAAGCGCTTTTTCAAGCTGGTTTATACGGTTGCGTGCCAGCCTGCGGTTTAACTCAAGCTTTGTTTCTCCGGGGCCTCTTCCGCCTATGCCGCCTGTCAGGCGGGACATGGCGGTATTTTTAGTTACCAGGCGTGGGAGCATGTATTTCAGCTGGGCGAGTTCCACCTGCAGCTTTCCTTCTTTTGTCCGGGCCCGCTGAGCGAAAATATCCAGTATAAGCTGGGTCCTGTCTATGATTTTTATCTCCGTTTTGTCCGTTACAGACCTTATCTGAGATGAATTCAGCTCCTGGTCAAATACCAAAATTGACGCACCCCCTTGAAGAGCAAGAAGAGAGAGTTCCTCAAGTTTTCCGAGCCCGATATAAAATCTTGGATCGGCCTTGGTTCTGTACTGGATAAAGCTTTCTATAACTTCTATTCCTGCTGATCCGGCAAGCTCTTTCAATTCATCCATCGAGTCTGAAGCCTCATTTCTGGAATCTGTTGAAACACTTACAAGGATAGCCCTTTCCACGCGCTGTTCTGAAAACCGGGCAGGCCTGTACTGGGCGAGTTCCGATTCAATGGCCTGAATCAGTTCAAGACACCCTATGTCAAGCCGGCCTGGTTTTATGGGTTGAAGTAAACGGTATGGTTCGCCATCATGCCTTTTGGGTATTATGTGCCCTATATGAATTTCATATGGCTGCCCGTTATCTGTTGATGTTATGGCTGCCATCATGTCGAGCTTCAGAAGAAAAAGATCGGTGATATCGTCCCTTGAGAGAGGTTCATTTTTCATGTGGACGTGTATGCACCTTAAACCCTTAAGTCTGCCAGGCGCTGTTCTGTATTCGCTTAAATCAGGTATTACAATTCGCCTCTGATCTCCAACGATAACATTTGTTATCCTGCCCTGACGGTCAATGAGAAGACCTAACTGGCGGCGTATTTCCATGGCAAGCATGCACAGTTCGCGGGCTATCTCCGGGGTTATGAGGAATTCGGGGGGAGTGCGGCGGCGGTACAGGTTTTTAAGTCTCTTTATATGACCGGCTTTCAGGCCGCCGGTATTTCCAGAAAGTTTTTTCATTTCAGATTATTATGCCTTATAATCTAATCCTCCTACATACCGTAAATTTCTTTTGCCTTGTCTTTAAAGCAGGTATAGGAACTCAGGAAAGTAAGTATGACTTCACCGGTTGGGCCGTTTCTCTGCTTTCTCAAAAGAATTTCCGCGGTATTTTTTTTCGGGTTGTCTTCATTCCTGTTGTATATTTCGTCCCTGTAAATAAATGCAACAACATCAGCATCCTGTTCGAGTGCGCCGGACTCTCTTAAATCAGCAAGCTGCGGTCTTTTGTCGGTTCGATCCTCGAGCTTTCTGTTAAGCTGGGAGAGGGCAATAACAGGAATTTTCAGCTCTTTGGCAAGGGCTTTTAAAGATCTTGACATTTCAGCTATCTCCAGATCTCTCCGTTCCGCTGAAAAAGAGCTTTTCATAAGTTGCAGGTAATCGATGATTACAAGGCCAAGCCCTTTGTTCATTTTAAGCCTTCGTGCCTTTGCCCTGATTTCCATGGAAGAGATGCTGGGTGAATCGTCTATGAAGATGGGAGCCTGAGACAGGGTTGCAGCCGCATCAGTCAGATTGACCCAGTCGGAATCGCTTAAAAAACCTCCTCTCAGGCGGGAGGAATCGACCTTTGCCTCCGAGCAGAGCATCCTGAGAGAAAGCTGCTCTTTAGACATTTCAAGGGAAAAGATAGCAACCGGAACATTTGATTTAACTGCGGCGTTTCTTGCAATATTCAAAGCAAAAGCGGTTTTTCCCATACCGGGACGGGCTGCAATTATGATCAGGTCCGAATTCTGGAAGCCTGAAGTAAGTGCATCAAAATCGGTAAAACCGCTTTCAACTCCGGTTACAAGGGATTTTTTCCCCTGCCGTTCTTCAAGGGCATCAAAATTGTCATCTATAATGTCCTTTAAAGGATAAAAAGCCTGTTTTATTTTCTTTTCGGATATTTCAAAAATTGAACTTTGGGCAAAATCGAGAATTTCATCCAGGTTGCCGCTGTCTTCAAAACATTTATTGACAATAGCAGTTGCCTTTTCGATAAGGCGTCTCAGGCATGCCTTTTCATAGACCAGGCGGGCATAATGAGTTGCGTTTGTGGCAAGTGGAATATCAAGGAACCTTGCAAGATAAGCCGCGCCGCCGACTTCTTCAATCCGGCCCTGTTCTTTCAGCGCATTGACTAATGTGACAAGGTCAACCGGTTCGTTTTTGTTAAAGAGATCAAGAATTGATGAGTAGATCTTCTGATGGGCTATCTTATAAAAATCATTTGGAGAAAGAACTTCGATAACTTCAAGCAAAGCATTATTATCAATTAAAATGGCGCTGAATAAAGATTCCTCGGCCTCAATGCTCTGAGGCGGAACTTTTAACAGGTAGGATGTCTCTTTTTCACTTTGTTGTTTGGTTCTTGCCATTTGATTTGATGAAATAGTAAGCTTGGGTATCAGAGGTTATCTGATACCCTCTGTTATTTGAGACCTTTGAATAATACACCCTTTTGCCCGATTTATTTAAAGACTTGGTTTCTGGTTTGTAGTCTCTGATTTTTTCTTTTAACCAGGAACCAGTAACTATAAACCATAAACATAAGCCTTAATTATCGCCTTCCTTGAACTTGAGCAAAATTGAATGTTCTGCAAAGGTCTCTATTTGTTGAAGAATTTTTTCGTTACAGAATACCATAACCGACTTTATGGAAAAAAGCCAGACTATTCCGGCACAACTTCGACGGTTATTACCGGTTTAACTCCCTTGTACACACGGACAGGTACAGTGAATGTGCCAAGGGTTTTTATGGGTTCTCCGAGTAGTACCATGCTCTTTTCCACAGTAAAGCCCTGCGCGGCAAGAGAATCCACAATGTCACGCACTGAAACTGACCCGTATAACCGGTCCTCTTCGCTTACTTTCGCGTTTATTTTGCACACAACCCCTTCAAGCTTTTTGGCTATCTCTTCAGCAAGCCCTTTCTCTTTAGCTATCTGGATTTCAAGTTTAACCTTCTCCCGCTCCAGCATCTTAAGGTTCTGGGGAGTGTTTGGAACAGCCTTTTTCTGGGGCAAAAGATAGTTGCGCGCATAACCTTCGGAAACATTCACGATGCTGCCGACAAGCCCCAAAGATTCTATGGTTTCCTTCAATATTACTTTCATAATTTAACCTCCAAAGAACAGGCAGGCTTTTTGTAAAGTTTTCAAAATTGCAGTACAAAAAGGCCGTCAAGTTTTTATTAATAAATGTTTGTTTAAGTGTTGTTATGTTTTCTTATGTTGAGCCACGTATCAAAAAAACCAAGCCCTATTACAAACAGAAATATGAAATGCTGAAGAGCAATAAGGCTGTACAAAAAAACTTTGAGCGTTCGGGGAACCCTTTTTTTTTCAAAATAATAGGAGACGATAGCTATGCCCTGAAAGAAGTATATCATCATCAGGACAAGCAAAAAATTCAAACCTGCTATCTTGAAAACCTTGTCTGGAAAGAAGAGCATAACAGATGATGCAATTACAGCCCAGACAAGATATTCAGGCGCCTTCCATAAATTCAGGGATACAAAATCAGGATAATACAGATTGTTTTTAATAAGCACCGGTCTTGAAATCATGAGATTGATCCAGCTCACAAGAAGCGTAAAAGCAACTATTAAAGCCGGGATGATCCCTACAAGCACATACCTGATCTGTTCCATGGAATCTGAAATCATCTGAATATGTTCTTCCGAAACCCCCATGTTTTCGTAAATATCTATTGCAAGTTTCAGATTTTCTGTAATGTATTCCGAGGCCAGCGCATAAATTCCTATGTTCCGGATGTTTGAAAATACCATCAGGCATATCAGTCCTGAAACAATAACACCGCAGGAGGAATACAAAATTATTTTTTCAATCGACAAATTATGATGAAGCAATTCGCCTAGGAGAAAGCCTAAAAACAAAAGTTCGGCAAAAAAGATTAAGTCGATCGATACACTTTGCATGGCAAATACAATAGCAATAATTGTTGCGGCAATAATAACAAGCCCATATTTTCTGCCGAGTTTTGAATGGTAAAATATAATTGGCAATGGAATAAACAGGGCGCAGAAAAAACCTATTATCGGAATGTAGATTGACATAAGGCAAATGAGGACCGATAAGCCTATCCCCTTTGTTAAATCCCTGAATAATTTCTCTTCGGCAATTGGCACTATCATAGCCTCCCCTGAAGCGGTCTCGGATACCGACGCAAGTGTCAGTTAAAAATCCAAAGTGCCGACATACGGTAAAAGGGCTATTGAGCGGGCTTGTTTTATTGCGTGAGTCAATACCCTCTGATGTTTTGCGCATGTGCCTGAAATGCGTCTGGGAATTATTTTGCCCCTTTCGGTTGTAAAGTATCTGAGCGACTTAGAATCTTTATAATCTATTACAAGGGTTGAGTCTGCACAGAAGCGGCAAACTTTACGCCTGTGAAATACCCGTTTCTTTTTTCTATCCGTATCGGTTTGTCCTTTTCCTTGATTATCGTAAGCCATATATATTACTCCTTTCCGTTACTATCGTATTCTGTTTTGATTTCTTCCGAATCAGCCTGAATATCATCGGAAGGTCTTGCGGAAACTTCAGATTTGCCGCTTTGTTCAGCCGAAGCGGCTAAAGCTGCTTCAGCGGCTTTAGCCAGTTCTTCTTTTATCCTGTCTATGTCGGCCTCTTTTTCAAGCAGGATAGTCATGAACTTAATAACGCGGTCATCAATACGGAAAGTGCGTTCTATTTCGCTGACAAGCAACCCGGTTCCACAGTAATCAATCCGAATATAATAGCCTCGGACCTTTTTCATGATTTCATACGCAAGCTTCTGGATTCCCCATTCGTCAATCTTGACCAGAAATCCTCCCTTTTGCTGGATCAGATCTTTAATTTTTTCTAAAAGGGGGACCCTGTTTTCGGGTGAAACATCAGGATCGACAATAACAATTGATTCATACCTTCTCATAAAAAACCTCCTTCTGGATATAAAGCCCCGGAATATATCCGGAGCAAGGATTAAAAACTGCGCCTTATGACGCAATTAAAGCTGCTTTTTCTATCACTTCAAATGAATTTGTGTCAAGAATTATAAAAAATTGCCGGATTATTCGACAGAACGTATGCATGAATCGAACAGCGAGCGCATTCCCAACTGCTTGCGGCGAGGAGCTTCAATTTATCGCAGTTCTCTTAACTTTCGTGTCAACTCAGCGCGGCGTAAGAATGAAAGATAATCGTCAGGATGGTCTATCAGCAGTTTTTTCAGATATTCTATATTGTTGTTGATGGCGTCCACATAAAGGTCTCGGTCGATATGCCATCTTTCGCGAAAGTGATGGATGGCATAATCCTTGACGCCCCCAAGTTCATCAGCTAAACGCTTTTGCGTCATTTCATAGAATCCAATGGTCTTTTCCAGCAGATTAAATTCGCTGGTGAATCCTTTAATTCCGGCTTCATGAAATTCCAGATAAAGAAACAGCAGTTTTTCGAGATATAAGCGGTCGGACATCTGTCCCAGTAAATCGGCTGTACCCAGCATTTTGCCGAGGAGGGCGACATTTGATGAAGAAAATTTGATTTCCGGGGTCATTGTTGTCAGGCCGGTGCAGTTCAGAATATCGGTAAAATCAGGAATTGAATCTTCAAAATAAGCATTACCGGCAAAATATTTTTGTATGAAGCCGATGCTGCGCTGAATATGGATCATGGTATATTTGGCTCCCGTTCCGGTTTCATCAGACGACTTCTGGATATAGCCGGTATCGTGCATCATGGAGCCGATCAGGCCGATATTGATCTCCTTCTCGCTGAATCGAATACCCGATATAAATGCTCCGTGCATCAGACGCAGTATTCCCAGAAGAACTTGATGGGTGTGTCTGATATCATGGTATTCCGTATTGCAGGCCCGATATCCGGGATATTCACCTCTAAAAAGGGTTTCCACATCCCAAAAGACCTTGATCACATACTTGAAGTCAAAGGAAGGGGAGATCAGACGGGTAATAATCTGAACTTCCTCAAGAACTTGCTGATGATCCGATAAGTCAACCAACTGACTGACTATCTGGTTTTTCTTATGATGCGCTTCCATTTTGCTCCTGATTTAATAATTCCCAGTACGCCCTGTTCTTGATTTCGTTGCTTGCATAATACCGTTAGTGGTATAAATCAGTTGGTTACGAATCCATCAAGTCTGATGGACTCGTAACCAATCGAAATTCAGACGGCAAGGTAAAAAGCTCATTATGCAAGGCGCACGAATCTTGAGGAATGAAGCGTACTTAATGGTACGCTGCAATGATGAAAGATGAAGTGCAACACAGCAGAATGACTTTTTACGAAGCCGTCAAGCTTTACTTCCCATAAAATCACTGACAAGAGAATATCACAAAGCGCTCTCTGTGTCAAAACATGTTAGAATAATATGTTTATCATTCACCTTTCCGAGGTCTCTCGGAAGTTATGAAAGGCTCTATGTGTCATATGCCCAAGCCCATGAATAATTGCCATTGCCTTGATTTTCATACTTTCGGGCGTAATAGAACACTTATGGTATAGAAAGCAGTTCGCATATTACCTCCAATGAGTTTGTCAAAATTGACAGGTTCGTTGGAAGCCTCAAATTTGTTAAAGACATAAGGGAAAAACTGTAATATAAAAGGTTGCGTAGGAGAGCGTGGGAGTTTTATAAACGAACGAGAAAAGGAGACCGGTATGAGCAAGTATGGTACATTTATTTTTGAAGAGATCGAGCCATCTATAGGACTCGTTACCCTGAACCGACCGGATAAGCTGAACGCGATAAATGTTGAGATGCTGGACGATTTCAATGAATTGTTTGCCGCTCTGATGAAAGACGATGCCATACGGGTCCTTATCATAACCGGAGCAGGCCGCGGTTTCTGCGCCGGCGCCGACCTGAACGAAATTTTGACTCATAAGAATTCTGAAGCCTTGTCTGATCCGGAGAAATATCTCAGGCTGGCGCAGGAGCGTTTCGCAGCCCTGATCTTAGGGCTTCGGCGGATCCCACAGCCTGTAATTGCCGCTGTTAACGGCCCTGCGGCTGGCGGAGGATTTTCAATGGCATTGGCCAGTGATATCAGGGTGGCCTCGCCTGAAGCCTATTTTGTAGCCTCGTTTGCCAATATCGGTCTTTCCGGCGGTGAATTGGGCACTTCCTATCTCCTCCCGCGCCTCATCGGCCTTGCGAGAGCCGCTGAAATTCTTTACACTGGAAGAAAGGTGAATGCTGAGGAGGCCGAGCGGATGGGACTGGTCAATCAGGTTGTGCCGAAGGACGCCCTTCTTGAAACGGCTCTTTCCAGTGCCAGACTTATGACAGCCAAGGGAGCCGGGGCGCTCAGGCTGACAAAGAGGGTTCTGGATCAGAATATTGATGCCCCTTCGCTCGAGGCTGCGGTCAACCTTGAAAACCGCAACCAGACTATCATGATATTTTCAGGCGAATTTTTTAATCTCATCAAGCCTTTTTTCAAAGGAGTGTGAGAAGTCCTGTAACGGGCTGAAGCTGTGAAAAATAAAAGGATAATGGAATATGATAAGTGTAATTGCATCTGTTCGGATAAAGCCGGGAAGGGTTGCCGATTTTCTCGATATTTTTAAAGCCGTGATGCCTGAAGTCAGAAAAGAGAGGGGCTGTATAGAATATTTTCCGGCGGTGGATGTTGATGCAAAGCTGCCGCCACAGGTTATGGATGAATATGTTGTAACTATTATCGAGAAATGGGAGAACCTGAAAGCTCTGCGTGATCATCTTGTAGCGCCTCATGTGATGGCTTACAGAGAAAAGGTAAAGAATATAGTAGAAGCGGTATCACTGAAAGTGCTGCAGGAACCATAACCGTGGAAAAAATTAACTTGAGATTTATTCATTACCCCATTATTTTTGCTTATATTTGTTTTTAAAGTAAAGAGCTCCCATGAATTCACAAAAAAACCGACTTATCCTGATTATCAGCCTGCTTCTGATTACCGGCTTTCTGATAACCAGTCTGGCAAGCTTTTTCGTTTCAAGAGCTTCATTACGGTCCCAGATAAGTGAAAAAGAACTTCCATTGACAGGGGATAATATATATTCGGAGATCCAGCGTGATCTGCTGAGCCCCGTTTTTATCTCTTCACTTATGGCGGCAGATACTTTCCTGCGGGACTGGGTAATCAAGGGCGAACAGGATACAACTAAAATAACGAGGTATCTCAAAGAAATTAAAACAAAATATAATACTTATACAAGTTTTTTTATCTCTGACAGGACGAGCAACTATTATTATGCCGGGGGCATATTAAAAAAGGTAAGTCCTGAAGAAGATCGGGATAAATGGTACTATCGCGTCAGGGAGATGAAGCCGGATTATGAGATAAATATTGATCCTGACATGGCAAATAAAGGCACCATGACTATTTTCATCAATTATCGTGTATTCGACTATGATGGAAAATATATCGGCGCAACCGGGGTAGGGCTTGCGGTTGGTGCGGTAAAACGACTTATTGAAACTTATCAGCAAAAATATAACAGGCGTATATATTTTACCGATAATGACGGGAATATAAAACTTTACGGGTCTGATTTTCCGGTAAACATTAAAAACATTGAGGACATACCGGGGATGAAGCCGGATGTTATGAAAGAATTGTCGTCCAGGCATGGCATTTCTTTTAAATATGTTAACAACAAGAAAACGATTCTTCTGCATTCCCGGTATATTCCTGAATTCGGCTGGCATCTCTTTGTAGAACAGACCGAAGAAGCAGCCATCAGACAAATTCTTTACACATTGTTTATCAATCTTTCAATCAGCGCCGTTATCACGGTTATAATTCTTCTTTTGACAA
>JAHJQU010000451.1 GCA_018819005.1 Pseudomonadota bacterium
GGAAGATTACCCACGCGTTACTCACCCGTGCGCCACTTTACTATCTTTAGCAAGCTAAAGAGTTCTCGTGCGACTTGCATGTGTTAAGCACGCCGCCAGCGTTCATTCTGAGCCAGGATCAAACTCTCCAATTAAACTATCAAACAAATTGTTGCATTTTCATGCAAAATGAGACCTAACTCACAAGCTGTCACTATCTAGTTTTCAAAGATCAAGTGGCTGCTGAAACAGCAACCCGCTTTTTAAGCAAAAGTTATTTTTAATTTATTCGAGATGTTATGTCAAGCACAATATTAATCTTTTTTTTATTTTATTAATATTGTGCAAAACCCCCCGATTTCCCGAAAGACATGTTTTATACTATTGTATATTTTCTTTGTCAAGCAAATTATTTATACTTTTTCATGGCAGGTATTATTATCTAATGTATGCTGCGCACTAAAAAAGGAGTATCTCTACTATATGTGCACATGTTTTTTGTCAACATAAAATATGTGCTTTCAAAATAAACAATTATGCAATGATTTTATTCAAAGAGCTGATGCAAAAAACAAAGAAACGCGTTTTTATACTCTTGGATGAATTATGTCAAGTCTTATTATTATCTTATTTTGATTTTATGGAATCGTTTTTTTCCGGATCTTAACAGTATTTCCATATCCTTGATATCATTAGATGTAATTAATTCATCAAACTTATCAACTCGCCTTTCATTGATATAGGCTCCACCCTGTTCAACCAATCTTCTAGCAGCACCCCCAGATGGAGCCAGATTTACTTCATGAAACAGCTTAAATGCAGGTATACCGGATTCCAGTAGTTTCGCATCTATATATGAACAAGGGACTGCTGAATCCGCTATTCCAGAATTATCTCTTGGCACAGAGCTTGATGGTAATATTGCCCTGTTTACATACCGTTGTCCAAAAACACTGGCAGCCGCCTGGTAAGCCATAACAGCCTCCTCATTGCCATGAGCAAGCCGTGTAGCTTCAAAAGATAGGACTGTCTTGGCACTGTTTAAGTCAGCACCCTGTAAATATTTAATTTCTTTGATTTCATCCATTGGCAAAAAAGAAAAGAGCGCTAAAAACATAGCTACATCCCTATCATCCGTATTAATCCAGTACTGATAATAATCATAAGGAGATGTTTTAGAAGGATCAAGCCAAATTGCCCCCTTAACCGTTTTTCCCATTTTAGCGCCTGAACTAGTTTTGATTAAGGGAAAAGTTATACCAAAAGCGCTTTCTTTTCGCACCTTTCTTATAAGTTCTATGCCGGCAACAATATTACCCCACTGGTCACTTCCACCCATTTGGAGTCTACACTTGTATTTGTCGAATAATTCCAAAAAATCATATGCCTGCAACAGCATATAATTAAATTCAATAAAACTAAGACCTTCATCAGAATCAAGCCGCAATTTATAGCTTTCAGCCTTAATCATCCTATTCACTGAAAAATGTCTTCCGATATCTCTTAAAAACGGAATATATTTCAGTTCGCTAAGCCAGTCGTTGTTGTTAACCTGAAGAGCTTTTTCGTTACTAAAATCAATAAAACGAGATAGCTGTTTTTTGATTCCAATAGCATTATTTTCAACCATTTCAGAAGTAAGAAGCTTTCTCATCTCGGTTTTCCCGCTTGGATCTCCTACAAGTCCTGTTCCGCCGCCAACAACCGCGATAGGCCTGTGGCCATGCCTTTGCATATGGGCAAGGGCCATTATAGGAACAAGGCTTCCAACATGCAAGCTTGATGCTGTCGGATCAAAACCTATATAGCATGTAACGCTCTCATTCTGAATATAATCTCTCAGTTCTTCCTCGTGGGTGGTTTGCTCAATAAAGCCACGTTCTATAAAAATATCAATTAAGTTGACCATTCTCGACCTCATTTATTAGCATACTCAACGGCTCTTGTTTCACGAATTACAATCACCTTGATCTGCCCTGGAAAAACAAGTGACTCTTCGATTTTTTTTGCAATATCCCTGCTGAGCATCACTGAATCCTCATCGGATATGATTCCGCTTTCGACAATGACCCTCAGCTCTCTTCCGGCCTGAATTGCATAGGTATTTGAAACTCCATTAAACGAATTTGCTATTTTTTCCAAATCTTCCAGCCGTTTTATGTAATTCTCAAGGAGTTCCTTTCTTGCACCTGGCCTTGCCCCGGAAAGACCGTCGGCAGCTTGCACCAGATAAGCATATACTGAAGATGGCTGTATATCTTCATGATGGGCAGCAATTGCATGAACGACTTTAGGGGCTTCGCCAAATTTCTTCGATAGATTCGCTCCAATAACCGCGTGAGGGCCTTCAACTTCGTGGTCTATTGCTTTTCCTATGTCATGCAACAATCCCATGCGCCTTGCCAGCTTTGAACTAAGGCCCAATTCAGAAGCCATTATACCGCTGAAAAAACCTACTTCGATGGAATGCTGCAAAACATTTTGCGCATAACTTGTGCGGAATTTTAATCTTCCTATATATTTTATAAGTTCATTATTAATTCCATGCACACCTAGATCAAAAGCAGCTTGTTCGCCAGCCTCTTTAATTGTCTGATCTACCTCCAGCTCGACCTTTTTTACAATATCCTCTATCCTTGCAGGATGAATTCGGCCGTCAGATATCAGCCTCATCAGAGATATACGAGCGACTTCCCTCCTGACAGGATTAAATCCGGATAAAATAACTGCTTCAGGTGTATCATCTATTATAAGGTCAATTCCTGTCGCTGCTTCAAGCGCGCGTATATTGCGCCCCTCTCTTCCAATTATTCGCCCCTTCATTTCATCATTAGGAAGTTGAACAACAGAAACTGTTCGTTCAGCAACAAATTCTCCCGCATATCTTTGTATCGCAGTTGAAATTATATTTTTTGCCCTTTTGTCCGCCTCTTCCTTTGCTTCACTTTCGATTTTCTTAATCAATTTAGCAGCATCATGCCTGGCTTCGTTTTCCATTGCCCTGATAAGAAGTTCTTTAGCCTGTTCGGCAGTTAAATCGGAAACCCTTTCAAGCTGTTTTTTCTGCTCCTCAATCAGTTCATTATGTAGAACTTCACTCCGCTCAATATTTTCTTCTCTTTTCTGGAGCATAACCTCTTTTCGCGAAATTTCCCTGTCTCTCCGTTCAATCTGTTCAAGCTTGTTATCTATGCTCTCTTCTTTCTGTATTAACCTTTTCTCTCTTTTCTTCAGCTCTGCCCTAGTCTCTTTATTTTCATTATCAAACTCGCTTTTCATCTTGAAAAGCTTATCCTTGGCTTCAATCTGAGCTTCTTTAATAATAGAATCCGACTTAATCTTTGCTTCTTCTATTATTCTGTTAGCTTCATTCTCCGCAGCCTTGATTTTTTGAGAGGCTATTCTCCCCTTAATCCAATAAGCAACGACAAATCCTATTCCAAAAACAACTATGCCGGCAATTATTATATATATATCTTTCATCAGTCATCTCCACTTGTGCAGTATGAGCTCAAAAAAGTAAGCTTTCCAGATTGATCATTCAAAATAAAGTGCCTGCAACTATTTATCACTTTTGATTCAATCGATACAATTTCTCAAACCATATATCATATATATTGATCGGCTCCGCCGAACCAATCCCAAATGATGATAATAAAACAAATAGAAAGTAAACATGGTTAATGGTATGGAAACAACTATAAAAAGAGGGGGAAGCAAAAAAGAATGGGGTAAACATCTTTTCAAGATGTCTCTTTTTTGATTCAAGGGGGAATGAACCCCCACCACAGTGCCGTGTTGATAAGCCTCTGAACCGAACGTTCAAAGTTAGTGCCTTATGGTTTCTTTAGGCTTTTCTGTACAAGCAGAACATGCACACCAAAACCAAGGAAGGCTCTATTGTTATGTTTGTTGGATCAAAGAACAAATATCAATCACGAACACGGCAGGGGTTTTTACATCATCAAATCCGGAAATGCAGCCAAGGGCAAATTTTATACAAGACAACGTACAGAAACGCCTTTATATTATTTGCAAGATACTGAAATTTCGAAAGGTAGCATGAAAAATGTATCATTTCTGAACATTTTTGTCAATATGGAAATTCCATCAAACATTCACATTAAACAATTATCCAACAATCTTATCATATTCGCCGATTTCTCAGAAATTCCAAACAAAAAATCAGAATGATTTTTTTTAATCTCAATATTATTATTGGCAATATTCAAGGCAGTCATAATCATAACTCCAAGTTGGTTCAGGCTTGTTGGAGAATCATTCAGCTGAGACTCAATCTTTCTGACTTCCTGAA
>JAHJQU010000452.1 GCA_018819005.1 Pseudomonadota bacterium
AAACAGAAAAAAAATTATCACGCCGAGATTTACAGTCCAGAAGCCGGCATCTTTAAGAATCCTTATAATATTTCTTACATCATCCTTCATCAGGGAAAACATGACGGACATCGTGATAAGGGAAAGAGGAAATGAAAAACCAAGGAAAAAGGTGTCGAGTTTCAGTTTCGGAAAAGAGACTATTTTTAAATACTCATTGTTTGCAATCACGAGGCTCGATATTACAAGTCCCATTGAAAGACATAAAAGTGATGCCTGTTGAAACTTTTCTGAAACAGGCGCCTGCCTGAAAAAATTGTACGGAAAAACGGAAAATCTTCTGATCCTCACCGACTCCACAATGCCTGCAAGAAGAAGGGCGATAAACATCGAGACAAAATAGAATTTATAAAAAGCGCATACCGCATAGCAGATTGCAAGCATGGAAAACAGAAATGCCTTTTTTGTAAGATGCTCCTTTTTCTCGGTAAAATAAAGGACTATGGTCCCGCCACTGCACAAATTAAACAGGAATATATGCAGCCTTTCAAAGTTGTATGCTTTTCCGTTCGTGATAAAAAGGTGCAGAAAGCCGAAAAAAAGCGCAAGCGTCATTAAAATAATAAGGTTTGCTTTAAATTTTCCAGTCATTTCTATTTCAATTCTTTCTATTTAGTGTCCATCTTTAAACAAATTATAAACACAGTTAAGTTTCCAATTCGGAAATAGGCAATTTTGGGCAAGCTCAAGAAAATTAAGGGATTGCGCGGAGACATACGTATAGTATGTCGCACAAGAAATCCCGCAGATTGACGCCGAGATCGCTCAAAAGGGCAATTTCCGGATGGAAACTATTTTCCAAGCAGATGAGATAAAGCGCCAGACAGATCGGGATTACGGAATCTGTAGCCTGTTTCAAGGAGTTTTTCCGGCATAACCCTTGTGCTCGAAAGAAGAACCTCTCTTCCCATCTCTCCGAAAGCAAGATTTATTGCAGCAGCAGGAATTGAAAATACGGCCGGTCGCGAAAGGACCCGTCCGAGAGTCTTTGTAAACTCAAGGTTTGTTACCGGATTCGGAGAAACGACATTGACAGGTCCTGCAATTTTATTATCCGCAAGCACATGGAAAAAAGCGCCGACAACGTCATCAATACCGATCCAGCTCATAAACTGGGCGCCCGATGCTATCTTTCCGCCGAGACCGGCCCTGAAAGGAAGAAGCAGCCTCGAAAGAGCTCCTCCGGCAGGACTTAAGGCAATTCCAATCCGCATGAAGGCAACTCTTATTCCTGCGTTAACTGCAACCTGCGCTGATTTTTCCCATTCATTGCATACCTTTGAAATGAAGTCGTCTCCCGGCAAATCATCTTCCGTAAGCGAATTATCTCCACGGTTCCCATAGAATCCTATGGCTGAAGCGCATATAAGCACAGGTGGCGGAGACGAAAGTTTCGATATTGTATCTGCAATAAGAGATGTTCCCTTAGTCCGGCTTTCAATTATTCGTCTCTTCTTCTCATCGGTCCACCGGCCTTCACCTATATGCTCGCCTGCAAGATGAATGACTGCATCTACTCCGTCAAAAACCGAAGGATCAAGCCTTTTTTTCTCGGGATCCCAGAACGCCTCACCTTTTTCCAATAAAGGGGTTCTCCTCACAAGGGTATGGACAATGTGCCCGCCTGTCGTAAAAAAGGGGATCAGAGCTGAGCCGAGGAGACCGCTTGTGCCGGTCATGAGTATCTTCATCGGTCTCCTGATATCTTTTCTGGAAAGCTGAAGGATTATATCTTGCACTGTGGTAGCATGACGGTATTTGAATATTCTTGCGAGTTTTGCCTTAACAGATGGGCCTCCAATCAGATTTCCGAACGGGTAAAAAGGGAGCGCGTAATCGATGCGGTCTTCAAAAAAAGAGCTTTCAGGACCGTCAGGCTCAAAGCTGTGGGTATGCACCCAGTTGGAAAAAGGGCCTTTTACCTGCCTGTCCCTGAAAAGACGGTTTTCTTCGTAGTCGGTGTGCTCGGCCGTCCATTTGTAGGGGAAAGGGCCTGCCTTCATTTCAAGCACCGCCCTTGCGCCACTTTCAATTCCACCTTTTCTTTCAATAACGCGGATAGGATCCCAGGGAGGGCTGAGCCTTTCGAGAGCGCCAGGTCTTGAGTGCCATTTGAATACCTCTTCAACAGGGGCATTTATACGCGTCTTTTTTATGAAAGTTTCCGTTTTCATATTGGATTTTCTGAGACTTTTGAGCCAATTGCAGAAGTACCAAAAGTCGTCACTCCCACGAAAGTGGGAGTCCAGACCCTATTAATAATACTGGATAGCGCGAGTGCTTCACTTCGTGCCCCGCATTCGCGGGAATGACAAACATACAAATATACGAGTTTTGCAATTGGCCCTTTTATTTTAGGAAATAATTAAAGCATCCTTCGGGATAAGATATGGTTAACTTGCCGGAAGCTTTACAACAAACTTCGCACCGCCTCCTTTTGGATTTTCATTATCTATGTTCCCATCATGCTTGCTGACAATTTCATGGCATAAAAAAAGCCCGAGTCCTGTCCCTTTTCCAACATCCTTTGTCGTAAAAAAGGGTTTAAAAATATCCTGGCGAATCGACTCAGGGACTCCAGGGCCATTATCTTCGCATTCAAAAACGGCCTGTTTTCGCATCTTGTCGTAATATGTTGTAATATTAATCCTGCCGCTTTCTTCACCAACCGCCTGAAAGGCATTCAATATTATATTAAGAAACACCTGGCCTAAATTTGCGAAATTCCCCTTGATGTCCGGAAGATTTTCATCATAATTTTCGTCAATTTCAACATTACTCTGCTTTATTTTGCTGTTAAGAATTCTTAAAGCATCCTTGACAGCATGGTTCATATTGATTGTCTCAAACTGGCTCTGGCTTTGCCTCGAAAGACCCAGAAGGCTCGCAACAACCCCCTTTGCTCTTCCGAGCTCCTTTATTGCAAACTTCATGTCTTCAATTAAATTCTGGTCAGGAGGAGATTCCCTGTCCCATTTTTCAAGATCTTCTATTGTGGACTGAACGAGGCTTGTACTGCTTGAAAGAGGATTGTTAATTTCATGCGCAACCCCCGCAACGAGCTGGCCAATAGCCGCAAGGCTTTGGGCCCTTATTAATTGTTCCTGAGCACTTTCTTTTTCAAGAAGGGCGTTTTTCAGATCGCGGGTTCTTTCTTCAATTTTTTCTTCAAGATTTTTATTAAAATCATCAATGACTCTGTAAGATATGGTGTTCTGAACAGCAAGCGCGCTTTGCATGGAAAGGGTTTCCAGCAGGTCGAGATCTTCCCGGGTATAGAGTCCTCCGGAGAGTTTTTCCCCAAGAATAATAAAACCATTCAAAGATTCCTTGAAAATCATCGGCAATGCAATTTCAATATTCATCGTATCCATTAAAGAAAGCACGTTTTGTATTTCTGCATCACCGGATCGTTCCATGAGATTTTTTCTTATAAGAGGCCTCCTGCACTTTGCCATGAGCTCAACAAGGAGCGAATCATCTGCGATAAAAGACTCTTTGCCGGAAAATATATGGCTCCCTTTGGCCGATGAAATAGTAAAACCCGAACCTGCCGGATTTTTCAGATACAGGGCACAACTATCTATCCTGATGGCATTCATGACGGTCTCTGTAAGCAGTCTCCCGATTTCCTTAAAATCAAGCACAGAGGCTATCATCAGGCTTACATGTTTAATTGCCTGTTGATAATTGTACTTTTCTTTGAAAAAGACCCTGTCGGCCAAATTTTGAATTTGCGTTTTCAGCGGTCCGAAAATAAAGGTGATTATAAAGAAAAAGATTACAGGAAGATAAATTGAATCGGTAAAATAGAAATTTTTAAAAATCTTGTCCGCCGATATAACAATCAGAGCGTAAATGCCGGTAAGAGAAGCTGTTAAAAGAGAATAAACGATACCCTTTTCTATGATGGTTCCCATATCAAGAAGATCGTACTTAAAAAGCCCGATAGCAAAAAAAACAAGAGGGATAAAACTCAAATTGCCCGGCGGATAGACGGGATAACCGAGTATCGGCAGAACATTCAGTCCGTTCATAAGGCCCATAAATCCAAATCCGGTAAAAACATATTTCAGCTTGTTTTTCCTGATACTGCTTTTTTCTTTCATGATCGCAGCATACAGTATGATCAGTACGTATATGATCACAAGCAGGCTCACCAGGCCGAATAACGGATAGAGCTTTCCGGCTTTCGCAAAGTAGCCGAAATAATATCTGTGCATAGATTCTATATATAACGGCGTTGGAGTGATACACATCAGAACGAAAGCGCCGGCATAGGCAAAACCTGTAAGCCATCTGCGGTTATTGATGTTCAGATATGAATGAAAAAAATGAATATACACTGGAAACAGATATACTATCAGAAAATGATCGGTGCGGCTGATAAAAAGCGCGGTTGCTTCGGATTTTACATTCAAAACAAGGAAGATATCTATATAAAGGAGTGATCCCAAAAAGCAGAGAATGAAGAAAAGAAAATTGGCCTCTGTTTTCTTGCCGCGTATAACGGTCAAAGCGGCTAAACCGAGAAAACAGCACAAAGTCAACAAAGGTGGAATGCTGTAAGGATTTATCATATGCTTTCAAGCATCTCACGTGCGTGAGCGATTGTTGCCCTGGTGATTTTCTCACCCCCGAGCATTCTTGCTATTTCTTCTATTCGTTCATTTTCGGCCAACGGCGCAATAATTGTTTTTGTTCTTCCCCCTGATACATGTTTCGAAATCCTGAAATGATGGTCACCGAATCTGGCAATCTGCGGAAGATGCGTAATACAGATTATCTGGTGATGCCGGGAAAGAGAAGCCATTTTTCTGCCGACAACTTCAGCCACCCCTCCCCCTATACCGGCGTCAACCTCGTCAAAAACTATAGTCTCAACCGACCCGGAACCGGCAAGAAGGGCTTTTAATGACAGCACAACTCTTGAAAGCTCACCTCCTGAGGCGATTGCGGACAAAGGCTTAAGAGCCTCCCCAACGTTTGGAGCAATTATAAATTCTGCCCTGTCAATACCTGTTTCACCTGCCGCATTACCATCAACAACAAGGAAGAGATC
>JAHJQU010000453.1 GCA_018819005.1 Pseudomonadota bacterium
CAAAAAACATTGTCCAGATCACCCTTCATTACGAGATCCGCGGCATTTAATATTCCTCCAACTGCAAGAAGGGCTGTTTCAAAAGTATATGTGCACATCTGGTTGTCCGGATAATCGAGCATTTTTTTTCCCGCAAAACAAAGCTCCTCGAAGCGGCGGATATAAGATATATCATGGGCGGTTTCTATCCATTTCATATCTGCTGGCCTTCCCTTAAGCAGAGTAAGCCTTGGAAGAAGACCGGCTTCTTTTATTCCATTATAAATGCTTATTAATCTTTCGGCTACTTCTGGATGGTAGGGGCCGGTATCGTGGAGCATGTAAGCTTCATCGTACAAAAAGCCTGTTTTCTTCATATGTTGTTATATCCTCATATGCATCTACTTGACTATATTGTCAAATATTCCAAAAGCAGCTTTTACTACGCTGTTATCATAAGGCAATTCTATTGTCGGGCGTCCATTGAGATCATATTCGTAAAGAGTTTTATCTTCCGGAATTGTTCCGGCAAGGTTGATTCCTGCGTCCTTAATCATATTTAATATATCTGAAGACGGATTTTCTTTGCATCGGTTGATTATGATATGGCTTTCACCAACACCAATTTTCAGATCCTTTGAAAGTTCGTTAATCCTTAATGCTGCCTGGAGCCCTCGCCTTGATGTGTCCGAAACAATAAGGAGGATGTCGACATCTTTTGTGGTAAGCCGGCTTATGTGTTCCATTCCGGCCTCATTATCAATGACAATGTAGGGATAATTATCCGTCAGGCGTTCAAGAAAACCGGTTAGGAGCGTGTTTGCCGCACAGTAGCAGCCCGATCCTTCAGGTTGTCCCATTACCACAAGATCATACCCGGGAGCTTCCACAACAGCCTGTTCAAGCTTCATTGACATGAAAACATCTTTGGTCATGCCGCCGGGAACAACCCCTTTTTTCATTTCTTCTCTGGCGTTTCCAAGTGTTTCGTTTACGGATAATCCGAGGACTTCGTTAAAATTGGCATTGGAATCGGCATCTACAGCAAGGACTGGTGTTTTCCCTCTGGCAGTCAAATATTTTATAAGCAGTCCTGAAATGGTAGTTTTACCTGTGCCTCCTTTTCCGGCGAGGGCAATAGAAAAAGGCATATCCTATTAATTCCTTTATATAATCTTATCGTGAACTAAAACATAGAGCCCATATCCCGACCCGGCCATTTCAACCTTTTTCCCAGACATGGCGAATGTGAGTTATTCAAAGCTCTCGGGGAACCTTAAATCTGATAACAATTTCAGGGTATTTAAGATAGATGAAAGAAACAGTCAAGCAACTTTTTAGAATGCAGTTAACAGAATAGTTCAACTATTCAATATCGCAGGGAAAGGCTTAAACTCCTTGCAAAAGAAAAGGCCGTATGTTAAGAAATAACAACTTGTATAAATTATAAATACTTAATAACTATTCAGGAGTCAGAATCCAGAATTAAGGAGCCGGGATGGATGGAAGATCAGGCAAGTTACAAAGCTTCATAGTTTTGGAGGCAACAGACAACAAATTATCAGGGGGTATCACAGATGGATTTTGAACTTAACAAGTCACAGAAGGAAATTCAGAAAGCAGCTAGAGAGTTTGCAAAAGGAGAATTTGATAAAGAGCTTGCCCTCGAACTTGACAACAAACATGAGTTCCCTAGAGATATCTGGAAAAAGGCAGCCGATCTTGGTTTTATCGGTATTCATTTTCCTGAGAAATATTCAGGACAGGGCCTCGGAATTATGGAAAACATTCTTGTTGCAGAAGAGCTTTGCAGCAAAGATTCAACTATCGGAAGTTGCGTCGTACTTTCAAGTTTTGCCTCCGAATGCATTTTGCGGTTTGGCAGCGAAGAGCTGAAATCCGAATATCTTCCCAGGGTAGCAGAAGGGAAGGTCTTATCGGCCGGTGCATTTACTGAGCCTGACCATGGCTCAGACATAACGTTCATGAATACATCTGCCGTAAAAGAGGGAAATGAGTGGGTAATAAACGGGACAAAGACCTTTATCACAAACGGCGGAATCGCAGGATTTTTTACCGTTCTTTGCCAGACAGATCCGGAAAGCAAGCCCACCCACAAAGGAATCAGCATGATTCTGGTTGATGCGGAGAGTAAAGGAGTCTCAACATCAGACATTGGCCACAAAATGGGCATTCGCATGATGACTACATCTGAAGTTGTTTTTAAAGATGTACGCGTTCCTGTTTCAAATCTTATCGGGAAGGAAGGAAAAGGCTTCTATCAGGTCCTCGAGTTTTTTGATGAAAGCAGAATTTTAATTGCAGCCCAGGCCCTTGGAATAGCACAGGGAGCATTCGACAGGGCAATCGCATACGTAAAGCAGAGGGAGCAGTTTGGGAAGAAAATAGCCCAGTTCCAGGTCACACAGCACAAGCTTGCAGATATGGCTACAAAAATTGAGCTTGCAAGGCTTATTACATACAAGGCTGCATGGAATTATGATCAGGGAAGGATAGATCCGAAACTTACTTCAATGGCCAAGATGTATGCGGCACGAACAGCCGTAGAAGTTGCCGATGAAGCGATTCAGCTCCTGGGAGGCTACGGATACATGACCGAATATGAAGTGGAACGGTTCTATCGTGATGCGAAAATTACCGAGATTTATGAGGGAACAAAAGAGATTCAGAAAAATACTATTGCAAGCGCACTGCTCGGAAAGTTCAAATAATTTAAGCCTGAACTGATTTGTCCGGGTCCTGTCAGTGTTTAAAAAAACAAATTATCCAGTAAAGGAGGCTTTTATGCTTAATCTTGTAAAAAAAACAATGCTTACAGGAGTCGGCTTTGCCCTTAAGACCTGGGATGAAGTTGAGAAAAAGGCAAAGATTATTGTTAAAAAGAGTAAAATGTCCGAGAAGGAAGGGGAAAAATTCCTGGATGACGTCCGTGAGAGATATGATGAGGTACAGGGCAAACTGGAGGCAAAAGTAGCTAAAATGATTAATAAACTCTTGAAGAAAGGGAATGTTGCTACAAGCGATGATATCAAGAGCCTGAAAAAAGAGATAAATGAGCTGAAAAAAAAGATCAAAGGGGCAGGTTCAGAAAAATAAAGCCGGAGCCTGAAAATCAAATATGCTCAGCATAAGAAAAATTGGCGTTATAGGGCGGACATACCGTCATCTCAACCGCTACCGGCAGATACTCGCGGTTCTTTTCAGGTACGGGTTCGGAGACCTCGTAGAGCTTCTGAAGATAGAGCAGTATATAGAAATAGGTCTCCAGATGATTTCAAGAAAAAAGCGCGACAGGGTTGATAAGCTGACAAGAGCGGAAAGGATCAGAATGGCTTTCGAAGAACTTGGCCCGACCTATGTCAAGTTCGGCCAGATCCTTTCCACCCGCCCTGATCTTGTTCCGGTTGACTTCACACAGGAACTCTCAAAGCTTCAGGATGAAGTCCCCCCTTTCCCTTTTATTGACGCAAAAAAAATTATGGAATCGGAGCTCGGTGTTTTGCCGGTCGATTTGTTTGAGTCTCTTGATGAAACTCCGATTGCTTCTGCTTCTATCGGCCAGGTGTATAGGGCAAGGCTCAAAGACGGAGAAGAAATTGCCGTAAAAGTCCAGCGTCCCGGCATCAGGAAAATAATAGAGGTCGATCTTGAGATAATGCTTCATCTGGCAATGCTTATGGAGCGCCACGTTGAAGAGATGGATCTCTACAGCCCTGTCAGGATCGTAGAGGAATTTGCCAGAACCCTTGAGCGGGAAATCGACTATACGCTTGAAGCTTCCAACATGGAGAGAATAGGGCATCAGTTCTTAAACGATCGATCTCTGTATGTCCCCAAAGTATATCGCGAAATGACAACGGCCCATGTCCTTACCATGGAGTATATAGACGGCATAAAGGTTTCAGAGTTAGAGCGTATTGATGAAGCCGGCCTTGACAGGAAATTAATTACGGCTCGCGGCGCCGACATTTATCTTAAACAGATTTTTGATCACGGTTTTTTTCATGCCGACCCGCATCCCGGAAACATATTTGTTTTACCCGGTAATGTTATCTGTCTGCTTGATTTTGGAATGACAGGATTTGTTGACCGCCAGACTAGGGAGGATTTTGTTGAACTGATAGAAAGTGTTATCAGCCAGAGCGAGACGAGAGCGGCCCAGATTATATTGAAAATTACCACATGGGACGAACTGCCTGATACGCGCCTCCTTGAAAGAGATGTAGCCGATTTCATGGGAGAGCATCTTTACAAGCCCTTGAAAGACATCAGAATTGGAAAGCTTTTACAGCATCTTATTGATGCAACCTCACGCCATCGACTGAGAATCCCTCCCAATATATTCCTGATGATGAAGGCGTTAAGCACTATTGAGAGTGTTGCTGTTTCCCTTGATCCGGAGTTTGACATGATCGGGCATGCGGCGCCGTTTATCAGACGCATCAGACTTGCAATGTTTACGCCCCAAAGGCTTACCGGAGAAATAATGGGGATTGCAGCTGAATCATTTAACTTCATGCGTCAGTTTCCAAAGGATTTGCTTGAAATCTCAAGGCTTATGAGGAGCCAGAAACTTGGATTAAAGATTGAACATAACGGCCTTGATAATATGCTTTCAACTCATGACAGGGTCAGCAACAGGATATCCTTTTCAATAATAATCGCCGCCCTTATAATAGGATCGGCGATCATACTGGCTTCAGCAATTCCCCCTATGCTTTACGGGGTGTCGCTTCTTGGAATTATAGGGTTTGTAGCTGCAGCCATGATGGGGGTATGGCTTCTTATTGCCATGTTACGAAAAGGTAAATTATAAATAGTGTCCATCCGGAAACCAAATATGGACACATTGTGGTTTCCAATTCGGAAATAGGCAATTTTGGGCAAGCTCAAGGAAATCAGGGGATTGCGCGGAGACGTATGCATGGTACGTCGCACAAGGAATCACGCAGATTGACGC
>JAHJQU010000454.1 GCA_018819005.1 Pseudomonadota bacterium
TAAGGAAAGAGCCTGTGAATATGATGAATGTCCCCATTCCTTATAATGTTCATACTCTTCAGGAGTGTATTCAGCATCATGAACAAGAAGATCGGCTTCAGCAGAAAACTCGATATAAGATTTTACGGGAAGGCCACTCCGGTGAATAAAGCCGAGTTCATTATCTGTGATGAAAATAAAAGTTTTTCCATCTTCAGTGAATTTGTATCCGCTTCCGTTGTTAGGGTGGCTCAAAGATATCGGGGTAATCGTTACAGAACCTATTTCAAAGGTGGTCGGACAAGCATCAGAATAGACTATATTTGCTTTCAGATCCGAGTATCTTACGGGAAAATTGGGAGGAGTCATAACTTTTGATAGTATTGTCTCCACGAATTTACTGTGAAATGGGCATTTGTGCATAACAAATTCGGAATGACTTGAATATAAAGGCTTGAAAAAAGGGAAGCCCATCAGGTGATCCCAATGAGCATGGGTAAAAATAAAATTGTATTTATACAGGTTTTCTTCGATGAGCTGATTGCCGAGTCGCCGGATTCCTGTTCCTGCGTCTATAATGATTATATCACCGCTTTTGGCCCTGATTTCAATGCACGTGGTATCTCCGCCATATTTCAAGTAATCCTTGCCGGAAACGGGAATAGACCCTCTTGACCCCCAGGACTTAATGTACATTCTGATAGCCTTTCTTAAATTAAAAGACCTTTCCGAAAAAGGTATGCCATATGCCGTTACAATCCCATTTTTGTACTATTATAACAGGAAGTTTTGATAATTGCAGGTCAATTTCTTTCGCTTCGCTTTTTAACAGCCCCGACAATACAAAGTATTTTTTATTTAAAAAACCCTCCGACCGGACAATAATCTTCATGATATCATGGTGGATATTGGCGATTAAGAGGTCAGCCGGGAGCTCTATGTAATCCTGAGCCAACCCCTGTACGGACAGAATTCTATCCTGCATCCCGTTTAAAAAGAAGTTCCTTTTGGCTGTGTTAACGGCAAGATAATTGATATCGGCGGCAAGAATTTTTTTTGCGCCGAGATATGCTGCTGCTATCGCGAGAACCCCGGTGCCTGTCCCCAGATCCACGGCTGATTCAATATCTTCGTTTGAAAAAGCCATTTCGAGCGCTTCTATGCAGTCATGTGTTGTCGGATGAGTCCCTGTACCAAAAACGACACCAGGGTCAAGAATAATTTTAATGCCTTTGTCGATATTATCGGAAAGTGCCCACGGTGTGGTTATCGCAAACCGGCCTATGTTAAGGGGAAATGGCATTTCGCCCTGCCACTCGTCATATGTCATCTGATAGTTATCTATCAGTGTTAGGCCCGGATGGGTTAACAGAATTTCATCAATTTTTTCGCGGGATGGTGTTTTAAGAAAAAGAAAAGAGAAATTATCTTCTTCCCAGTTACCTATAAATTCGGCGCCGAAGATTCCATGGTCAGGATTTATACGGCCTTCAAGGTAGTAGATGTAAAGATCCTTGTAAGGAGTATCCGCTGCCATGTCCATTAGCTGCGTTTGCTGCCCTCTTCTTTCGGATTTCTATTTATCTGGTCCATATACCATTCCATAGGATCGAGCAGTATGTATCCCATTTTCTGAAGTTTTTTCTTTACGGGACTTATGTTCTGGGTCAGAAGGTATGGAAATACGGCGCGTTTGCCTTCCTCCCAGTATCTCGCAACGAGAATGCTGCCGAAAGAGACATTTTCTTCTGTAATGGCATCGACTATTTTCTTCATCTGACCTAATTTTTCTTCAACAAGGATGCACAAAAGAGTTCCCGGTTCGCCAATTCCGAGAACGTTTACGAAAGCCCTGAGAAGATCATCAACTGAAATAATCCCCATAAGCTTTCCCTTTTCATCGACAACAGGGAATGCGCCAACTTTTGTTTTCAGAACGAGCAACAGGACATCCTGAATTGTGTAAGAAGGAGAAACGGTAACAGGATTTATAGTCATAATATCCTTTACCTTCAGATTGGATATCTTTTCCTTCTCCTTTTCCTCGCAAGATTCATAATCATGCAGAACATCAGAGGGCAGGGCGCTCCTTATGTCTCTGTCTGTAATTATCCCAATAAGTCTGTTATCCTCCTCTATTACGGGAAGATGCCTGATGCAGTATGCGGCCATTTTATCTTTTGCTTCAAAGATTCCGGCATCTTTATTTACAGTTACAACATTGCTGGTCATTGATTTGCTGACAAACATATTACCCTCCAACACTCCGTTTCTTGTGCCCTCTAATAAGGTTATATGGAAATACCACATAAACGAACCTTATTAGTAACACGTTATTTCTTTCCAAGCCGGTATGCAATAACAAACATTCGCATTCCTAACCTTTTATGTTTAAAAGAATTTCAACATGGTTTTTAGCAAGCTCGGGAAGTCTGGCTAAAGAATATCCCCCTTCGAGAACCGAAATAAGTCTCCCTTTTGCATATTTTTCAGCCATGTCGAAAATCTTTTTCATTATCCAGGAGAATCCCTCTGTAGTAATTCTTATATCCGACATATCATCATCTACATGAGCATCAAATCCTGTTGATGTTATAACTGCTTCAGGCTCAAATCTTTCGAATGCAGGCAAAAGATCGTTTTCAATGAGCCTCTTATAGTCTTCATCTCCCCAGCCGGGCAAGGCAAGAGAATTTTTTGTGAAACCATACCCTTCACCTGTGCCGTATTCGAATTCACGGCCTGTTCCGGGATAGGCAAAGGAAGGATGCTGGTGAATGGAATAGTAGAAAACTGTCGGGTCCTGTTCAAAAATGTGCTGTGTTCCGTTACCATGATGAACGTCAAAATCGACAATCATCACTTTTTTAATGCCACATTCCTGCTGAACATATTTTGCCGCAATAGCAACATTATTGAAATAGCAAAAACCCATAGCCTTGTTTTTCTCGGCATGATGGCCGGGGGGCCTTACAGCGCAAAAAACATTGTCCAGATCACCCTTCATTACGAGATCCGCGGCATTTAATATTCCTCCAACTGCAAGAAGGGCTGTTTCAAAAGTATATGTGCACATCTGGTTGTCCGGATAATCGAGCATTTTTTTTCCCGCAAAACAA
>JAHJQU010000455.1 GCA_018819005.1 Pseudomonadota bacterium
AATTGCCCGCCGGAAGAATTCATAATATGGCGGACAAGGTGTTTAAGCACAAGAATATTGCTGACCTTGTGGCGCTCGATGATGTCTTTCAGCTGACGACATCCGCCTTACCCTTTGATTCAGAAAATTCCTGAGCCCTGGTTACCGGTTCAGGCAATTTCCTTTCATGGAAATCATCAATAAGCTGCGAGATTATATTTTTCATAATGGCGATACTATCTCCTTTTTAGAGACAATGCAATCAATTTCTATCTCTAATTTAGATATGGAAAACTAAAAGCCGAAAAACTGCAAAGGGTTTTAGACAGGATTAACAGGATTGACAGGATTGTTGCCTGTCGGCAAAACAAAAGCAAGAAACTGAAAAAAACTGTAAAGAATTTTAGACAGGATCAACAGGATGGACAGGATTGTTGCCTGCCGGCAGAAGCAAAAGCAAGAAACTGAAAAAAATGTAAAAAATTTGAACCGCTAAGGCGCGAAGGACGCGAAGTTTGGTTTTTGTTTTTTCCCCGATCGGGTAAAACGATCAGGGAAAAGGCCATCGGCCTGACGGTGGATATAATTTACAATTCCCGTGAGGTACTGAAATAAAGTCTACATTTCGGATTTAGGTAAAATATCATAAACATCAATCAAAGGATTGGCGGATGTCTTTGGTTTGCCGTGAATACCCGGCAAAGCAAAAGGATATAATCTTTGCGAACTTTGCGTCTTGAGCGTAGCGGGCGGTTTAAGGAATTTGAACCGCCCCGGTTAAACAAAATAAACAAAGGTTTAACGGGGTAAACAAAGACGCCAAGGACGCGAAGGTTTGTTTGGGCTTTTTGTTGATTGGGTTTACAATCAACAAAACATACCATAATTATTTTCTGTTTTCTTCCCAATTCCAGGCCGTTCGGATGATGAACTCCAGGTCATCCCGACGTGGCGACCAGCCGGTCTTGTTTTTAAGGCGGGTAAGACACGCCCATGCATTCATGCGTTTCCCTAATTTTTCCGATTAACTCGTTTTCCGTATCTTGCCTGCTTCTCTTTCACCGTAAATCCGATTTTCTTTCTCGGTTTTCTTTCTACTGTCAACAGATGATCAAGAGTTTCAAAAACAATTCTGAATTTCCCATCCATATCCACTCTAAGATTTTCAAGTTCCCTGCGAACTTCTGCATTATCCGATATGAAATGCCTGAGTTTTGTGAACGCCCGCATTATCTGGATATTGACCTGAATAGCGGTTTTGCTGCGCAAAACACTTGAGAGCATCGCCACGCCTTGCTCTGTAAATACCATTGGATTGTATCTCAAACCCATTTTGTCGCTATTGGAGGTCACAAATTGTGACCTCCAATTTATAAACTCTGATTTGTTAAGTTCGAACATAAAATCTTCAGGGAATCTATCAATATTTCTTCTAACAGCCTGCTTAAAAACTTTTGTTTCGACACCGTAAAGTGCGGCCAAATCACGATCCAGCATGACCTTTTTACCGCGTATCAGGTAAATTAAACCGGCAATATTTTCAATTGGGATGATATCCTTCATTTTTTATCTCTCGCCGTATGTCGAAAAGCTAAAAAACTGCAAAGGGTTTTAGACAGGATGCTATAAAACATAGTGCATAGGACTAAGTGCTAAGGACTGAGTAAAAACAAAAGCAAGAAACTGAAAAACTGTAAAGAATCTTAGACAGGATCAACAGGATTGTCAGGATTGTTGCCTGTCGGCAAAACAAAAGCAAGAAACTGAAAAACTGCAAAGGTTTTTGACAGGATTAACAGGATTGACAGGATTGTTGTCTGTCGGCAAAAGCAAAAGCAAGAAACTGAAAAAAAATGTAAAAAATTTGAACCGCGAAGGCGCAAAGGACGCGAAGGTTTTTTGTCCGAATCGGGTGCGCCGGGAAAGAGCTTCCGGCTTTCGATTCGAACAAAGATGCCATGCCTGCAGCAGTGTTATATTCCAGTTCAGATTTAACAGATTGAGGTAAGTCAGCAACTGGGACTCATGCTGCCTGATTGATTTTCTTTCTCAGGCGTAGTTTTCTTCATGCCAAGCAATCGTCCTCTTCAACCCTGTGATCGCTTACCCTAAATCGCCTCGTACGAATTGATGGCGGCGGCGACGCCAATCTTCTCACCGCTTTCCTCGATCCGGACGATCTCTCAGCTTAGTTTGTGGGGACGGATTTAAATTTTTTCCAGAAACTGAAAGTATTGATCTCTTGTTATCCCGATGACTTTCATATTATTTTTGATGATAAAAGCTGGGACTTCTTAATATTTTGGAATTACTACGGGTCGCATCGCTCCGGGATACGAATAGACAAGATGATCGCCCTGAGTTCGGACATACCGACAACCGGCAGCTTCGAAAATCTTGACCTGTATCTGATATGTCGTAGGCCTGATCGCGGACATCAGATGCCGACTTCGAGGGGAGAAAAACTGACCAATTCTTTCCTGGCCAGCAAGACATTGTCTTTGTCCTCAGAAAATCCAGCATCTTGCAGTAGTTGATTGAGGGTACCCATTTTCCGACATTCCGTAAAATTGATCGAAATGACTTCCTTCAGGTTTTTTTGCGATTCTCCTACCGATTCACCACATGAAGCCATATCAAGCTCCGGACAGTAGGAAACATACATGTTGCCTTCTTTCCAGATTTCCTCTGTTACTTTTACTTTCATGTTAGTTATCCTCCTTAACACGGTATGTGAACTCTTTGGGGCCAGGTCTTGGACGAATATAGGGGACGTTCATCAATATATAAGTCAAGAGAAAATTGTTTTGCGTTGGTCGGATCTCATTTTGCATGTGGATCAATAACATCCAAACCGATAATACCTTTGAAATCTTCAACATTACGTGTGACCAGTGAACAATCTTTCTCCAAAGCTGTCGCAGCAATAATTGCATCCGGCACTTTGATCCGTACGCCTTTTCTAATAAATATTGCTTTATCAATAATGTTGGAGTCAACGGCAATTTCTGTAAACTCTTTTAATAGTTCGTTAATTTTGAGTTCTTCTTCATACTTAATGCCCGGATAACCTAACAGCTCAAGCCTTGTAATAGCCGAGTATCCAGCCCAACTTGCTTGAACAGAAAATTTTAAAAAAGCCGAAGCGACAAGTTTGCCTGATAAAGCATCTATCCACACATTAGTGTCTATTAAATATCTCATAGACGTTTATCCCATTCTGACCTGATCTGTTGTTGCCACTGAACCGAGTCAACATCGCTTTTCAGCCATCCAAGTAAACTGCATATTTTTTCAGTATCCGGTTGAATCTCTTTTTCATCAAGGACAATTAAGAGCAGCTTACCTTCTCTGGGCAATTTCTTCGGGTCCATGGGATAAATTATTCCTTCTTTAACAACTGCTTCTATTGTATTATAAGTTGTCATAGGGACTCCTTTTCCACAATTTTATGATGGATTACCTGTCTTGGTAGAAATAAAATCTCTCATCTATCATTATGATACCCTCTCTCAAAAAAGGCAAGGAGTTTGAATCCGGGCAAGTATGATCTCGGGGATGTTCTAAACATTTAAACTTTCATAGGTGCAGAAACCGAAAAAACTGTAAAGGTTTTTGACAGGATTAACAGGATTGACAGGATTGTTGCCTGTCGGCAGAAGCAAAAGCAAGAAACTGAAAAACTGTAAAGGGTTTTTGACAGGATCAACATGATTGTCAGGATTGTTGCGTGCCGGCAGAAGCAAAAGCAAGAAACTGGAAAAACTGTAAAGAATTTTAGACAGGATCAACAGGATGGACAGGATTGTTGCCTGCCGGCAGAATATAAAAGATTGGTCTCTGGTTTCTGGTTTAAGGTTTCTGGTTGAAAAAACCTAAAAGCCGAAGATCGAATATAGTACATCGAAAAGCTAAAAAAATGAACCGCGAAGGCGCAAAGGACGCGAAGGTTTGTTGTCCGAATCGGGTGCGCCGGAAAAGAGCTTCCGCTTTCGATTCGAACAAAGATGTCATGCCTGCGGCGACTGTATATAAGTGCAAGTGGCAAAGGTGGTCATCAAAGGGGTTTGAGATTTCAGATTAATATACTTCTTCGTGAGTTCCAATTGTTTCAAGGAAAATAGCTTCATGGTCTTCATATTTGCCGAATCTGAATACAATTCTGAGATCATACCCAGCACTGCACGCCCAGGAATCCGAAAGTTTACCTTTTAATTTATGGGTCTTAAGCTTAGGATGAGTTGCATTTTCTGATAACTGCTCCAACGCAAAACGAATAGTTTCAGAAACTTGAGGCTGCTTTTTAATAGCCGCTCTGGCGGCACGAACAAATGCCGGAGACTTGATCAATAGACGCTTCATGTCAATAGCTCAGTCATGAGTTCATCAGGCGTCACCGGCTTGCACTGACCACTTTCGTATTCTTTCCTTGCTTCCCTGATTTCCTGAGCAAGTTCATTCCTACGCCTTTCAATAATTCTTTTTGTCAGGATATCCCTCAAGGATTCCTGATCCGCAATCGGCAAATTGTCTGCCGCCTCTAAAATTTCACCGAAAGGAAGCGTATTTTCCATCTGGCTTATTTCTCCTATGATTAATTCCTTTTAAAATATTGAAATATAACGTTCATCAATTTATAAGTAAACAGATAATTTTTTGAGTTACGAAAAGCCGTATATCGAATATCGTATATCCCTCCAAACCGATTGGCGGGCCTTTGGCGTACATCGAAAAGCTAAAAGCTAAAAAACTGTAAAGAATCTTAGACAGGATCAACAGGATTGACAGGATTGATGCCTGTCGGCAAATATCGAAAAGCGTGAAATCAAACCAAAGCTTCAATACCTTTTCGATCGACCAAGTTAAGCAGTTTTATTGCCGTAGAACCGGGTTTCTTCCCACCCGATTCCCAGCTTGCCACAGATGTTTTACTGACGTTCATATAGGCAGCAAAAACCGCCTGACTGACGCGATACCGCAACCGTATCTGTCTGATTTCCTGCGGCTTATACGTCTTCACTGGCGGCAGACAAAGCGCATCAAATTCGCGCATCGTCATTTCATCCATAACACCCGCATTACGCAAACCCTTTGCCGTCTCATGAACGACGGATAGAATACTGTTCTGTCTCTTTTTCATTATAGTTCACCTTGTTTAACTCGCCACATTGCAACGCCATTTTAATTTCGCTGGGCTTCAATGAGAGATAATATTTTGTAAGACCCTCGCGTACCGCCAAGCGTGCGAACGCTTTTGAGAGATAAACATTCACCCGATGATCTCCCTTGGAATCATTTTCTATATAACCCAGCTATACACATGTTGTCAAACCATTTCGTAAGGGGTAAGATACGGGGACATCGCTCTGAACATTTAAACTTTCTTAGACACAAATATATATTTTCACCTTAAGCTTTGAAAAACAAGGGGTTTTTATCTTTGAGCACATTCCTCGTATCGACAACGGGGGTGTTGAGTGCGGCGAAATCGATATCCAGGTATTCATCATGCGCGGTGGAGATCAGGATGAGATCGAAGGTGTTGTCTATTTTCTGCGATTTGCGGCCGGCGAACTTTGCATACTCCCTTGATGGCCGGATGACCGGGATGCAGGGATCGTTGTAGCTGACTTCGGCGCCGAGATCTTCCAGTTTTTCCATGAGACGATAGGAGGGGGATTCGCGGTCGTCATCCACGTTTGCCTTGTAGGCGAGCCCCAGGATCAGGATTTTCGATCCTTTGAGATGTTTCCCGGCTGCGTTTAAGGCCTTCATCACCTTTAGGACAACGTAATCCGGCATGGCCGTGTTGATTTCGCCGGCAAGCTCGATGAAGCGCGTATTGAATTCAAATTCCCGCGCCTTCCATGTGAGGTAGAAGGGATCTATGGGGATGCAGTGGCCGCCAAGCCCAGGGCCTGGATAGAATGCCTGAAAGCCGAAGGGTTTGGTCTTTGCGGCTTCGATGACCTCCCAGACGTCTATGTCCATCCGGTCGAAGAGCATCTTTAGTTCATTGACGAGGGCGATGTTTACGGAGCGATAGATATTTTCCAGCAGCTTGGCCGCTTCGGCGACACGCGGCGACGAGACGGGAACGGTTCTTTCCACGATGGCTCCGTACATGGCCGTCGCTGCTTTAAGGCATTCCGGAGTGTAGCCGCCGACGACCTTTGGGATCGTGCTCAAACCGAAATCCCTGTTGTTCAGGTCTTCCCTCTCCGGCGAAAACGCGAGGTTAAAATCGGTGCCCGCTTTGAGGCCACCTTCTTCAAGAATCGCCCGAACATCCTGGTCGGTCGTGCCGGGGTAGGTGGTCGACTCCAGGACGACAAGCTGCTCTTTGCGCAGATATTGCGCTATGGTGCGCGCGGTGTTGAAGACATACCGCATATCGGGCTCGCGGTTTTTGCTGAGCGGCGTTGGAACGCAGATTATGATGCAGTCCATGGCCGGCAGATTACTAAAGTCATTTGTCGGAGTGAAGAGTGATGAGTGAGGCGCAAGGAGTGAAGGGCTGATATGTTTGATGTAGCTTTTCCCATCGCGGAGCATCGCTATCTTCCGCTCGTCGGTGTCAAAGCCCGTGACATTGAACCCTGCCTTGCAGAATTCGATGACGAGCGGGAGGCCGACGTAGCCCAGGCCGATGACGGCGATGCGGGCGGATTTGGAATTAATTTTTGCGAGCAGGGTCATGGTGATGCTCCAAGACGCGAAGGACGAAAATGGTTTTAGACAGGATTAACAGGATCGTCAGGATTGTTGCCTGTCGGCAAAACAAAAGACAGTGAACAGTGAATAGTGAACAGTTAAGGGTTTTAGACAGGATCAACCCCGGTTAAACAACAGAAAATACCGGTTTAACAGGGCAAGCAGGATGGACAGGATAATTTATGAGACTGCTTAGCAGTTTGGGACATAGTGCTGAAGACTGAGTAATAAACTTGGGAAATAAATAAATTAATAGAATCAAAGCTTCCTATAAATATCTTTTCTATGACCAACTCGCAAAATTATAATCTCATCGTCTTCGATATCACAAATGACTCTATAATCGCCAACTCTGAATCGATACGTACCGAGTTTAGAATCGACCAATCTTGAAGCGTATTTCAATGGTTCTTCCCTGTACCTTTCAAGAGCCTTCCCGATTCTCATTTTCACGTTTTCCTCAAGCTCCCTAATATCTCTGAAGGCTCTATGGGTATAAACAAGTCGGTATTTCAATGACCAAAAACCTCCTGATGAGATCTCACTCTGCCAGCCTTGTAGTCTGCTCTGGCTTCCTTGATACTTGCCAGATATTCCGGCGAAGTAGCAGCAAGAAGATCTTCAAGAAATGAATCTCTTTCTTTTTTCGACATTTTATTTAACGCTGCGATGAGCACTGCGGGTTTTATTTCCATCTTTATATTCTCAAGCATTTGATCTCCCCCTTTTTGGGGTCTTATATTAAACCGAACTCATAAACTTTGTCAAATTTTCTAAATTGTTGCAAAATAATGTTCAGGACACATCTCAGGGACATTTAAACTTTCATAGGTGCAGAAACTGAAAAACTGTAAAGGGTTTTAGACAGGATCAACAGGATGGACAGGATATTTTGTAAAACCGCTTCGCGAAAGACAGTGAATAGTGAATAGTAACAAGCAAATACATGCTCTTCTCGCCGCAGGCGATGACTTATTGTCCGCCGCGGCGGACTTCCGGCCGGAAGGCAACAATCCTGTCCATCCCTGGCCCAGACCCCTGGCCCAGACCTGGCAAGCAAAGATTGGGTTTAAAACTACCGATACAAGTATATTTACGAAACAGGATCATATGCCTGTGTCGTCGCGCCAGGGCAGGCTGATTTTTCCAGTATACAGCATCCCATCGAGGAGTCGCGCCAGGGCGGGCCTGTTGATCCTGTCTAAATACTTTTTTTAAAAACTTATCCGATTCGATATTCGATATTCGATTTTCGGTGTTTAGATACAGCTCCGCCCTCTCGATTACAAAACAAGAAAGAAGTGTTTTAGAATAACTACAAACTCTTAACGCGTAGTGCATTGAATAACAATATTTATTTAGTTTCCATCCGGAAATGGCCCTTTTGTACGATCTCGGCGTCAATCTGCGGGATTTCTTGTGCGGCATACATTGCGTATGCCTCCGCGCAATTCCTTGATTTCCTTGAGCTTGCCCAAAATTGCCGATTTCCGAATTGGAAACACCATTCGTTCTTCACCCGGCAATTAACAAAAAAAAAGACAGGACCCGAATGCAAGGATCCTGTCTTTTTTTCTATTTAAGAAATTCTATATTCACTGAGCCTTATATCTTATTACATCAGACCGAGAGAACCTCTCCGGGTTCTCCAACAGA
>JAHJQU010000073.1 GCA_018819005.1 Pseudomonadota bacterium
ATTTATCAGTAGCGGTATATTATTTGGGATTCATGCCAAGAAAATCACGAATAGATGCTCCGGGAGCGATGCATCACATAATTGTCAGGGGAATCGACCGACAACAAATCTTTGAAAATGACGAAGACCGTAACAATTTCATAGGACGACTCGGTATTATCCTGACAGAAACAAAAACAGACTGCTATGCCTGGGCTCTGATACCCAACCATTTTCATTTACTGCTGAGAACAGGGAATGTTCCCATTTCAACGGTGATGAGACGACTTTTAACCGGATATGCGCTTTGGTTTAACCACAGACACGGCAGATACGGGCATCTGTTTCAAAACCGCTACAAGTCTATTTTATGCCAGGAAGACGCATACTTATTGGAACTGGTGCGATACATCCATCTCAATCCTATAAGAGCCGGTGTTGTGCCGGATTTAACTTCACTGGACAATTATCCGTATTGCGGTCACAGCGTTTTAATGGGAAGAATAAAACGCGAGTGGCAGAATACGGATAAGGTATTGGAGCTTTACGGTAATAAAATCGGAGCTGCCAGACGAAATTACCGGCTGTTTGTCAACAGAGGGATTGATCAGGGGAAACGGACTGATCTTACGGGAGGAGGTCTTGTTCGCAGCATGGGAGGATGGGCCGCGGTAAAAGCGCTTCGGGCGGCAAAGATTTTTGAGAAGGCAGACGAGAGGATTTTGGGGAACGGCGATTTTGTACAAAGCGTACTTAAATCTGCCGACGAGCAGATGAAGAAAAAACATGATCTTAAAGCCCGTGGTTATAGCTTAACCGATGTAGCTGTCAGAGTATCTGTTGTTTTGGGGATTGAACAGGATAAAATCTGGGCTGCCGGGAAGAACCGGGATATTGTTCAGGCACGGAGTCTTTTATGCTATTGGGCGGTCAGGGAGCTTGGTGTAACGATGATACTGCTTGCCCGCCGGCTGGATCAATCGGTAACCGCAGTCGGGAAATCTGTAATAAGGGGTGAAAAACTCGCAAAGGCGAATAATTATTTGCTTTTAGATGATTAAGTTTAAATGTTTAAGACGTCCCCTAAAATGGTCCATCGGATTAAAACGAGAAGCAATTTAATATATAATGTCGTGCATGACTACAAATGAAAAAGCCAACGATCTAACAACTCAAAAGCGAAAACAATATGAAGTTAGGCATTATTAGCGACATACATGGTGAAATAGAGAATTTACATAATGCATTGTCTTTATTGCAAGATATTGAATGTAAAATTATTTGCCTGGGTGATTTGGTAAGTGAAGATTCTTCCGATAATGACCAATGTATCAACCTGATCAAAGAAAAAAATATAACTACGGTCCTTGGCCAGCATGATGATACCTGTATTAAGGTAAATAGTCCTCCTATAAGTGACAGCTCTTGTTCATTTCTAAAGTCACTGCCGGTCTTCCTTGAGCTTGATAATATCTACCTTGTTCACGACAACCCTCTTGAAAGAGCTCGTAAAGGACAAGGTATGTGGAAAAGCGGGAATTATATTAAATCATTCTTAGAAGCTGAAGTAGTCTTTGAAGAGCTCAATTCTACCCAAGTTAAAACTCAATTCTTTCTTATTGGACATACACATGTTCCTAAAATATTTTCTTCTAAAAACGGAGAGATAAATTATTCCTTAAACGAACCAGTCCAGCTTGAAAATGATAACAAATACATCATTAACCCTGGTCGATTAGGAGGAGTTGATCGTGAATCGATGGGTGTAACTTGTGCTTTTTTAGATACTGATAATTATCTTGTTAGGATTTTCAGAATATGAATAAATATTGCATTAACTAGTATCAAACGGCTGAAGAAGGACTGATAAATTCGCTGCGCTTCTTTGCCAGCCTCTTAACAGCAGCGTTATTAACCAAGAAAAAATGGATGAAATAGAGATAACAATCAACAAGATTGCTCAAGATCTCATCGATATTAATTCTGGAATTCGATGGTTTCAGGCGCAAGATAGCTCTGAGAAAAGGAAGATTATTCGAACATTGAATCTTTTTATCCTGCAGAGTCATCCGCGTCCAGATGAAATTGATGCTGCCGTTGAGGATTCTGGATTGAAGAAGACCTTTACGCCATGCGTCCTCATTAAAAAGAAGCCGATTAAAGAGGCTCTTTTTCAAATTGAAAGTCTTCCAGAAAACGAATGGGTAAAAGCTTTCACTTTAGGAATAAATATTTTTTGTCAATCCGATAGCCGCAGAAGGGAAACCGATTGTAAAAATGGCTGCTATCATGAATGGCATAGGCTTGCTGATTTATAACCTCTATACGGCCTTCTCTTATTAAGAACAACTTCTCCTCTGTATCGGAAAGGAAAAGATGGCAATAATCATATATGTATAAATTTACAGGATTAAATATCGACCATTTCCTTCAGGATGAATTGATAGAAGTGTCAATTGTACAATTCAACATATTTTTTAAATTTGAATCTAATAACTTTATTAATATATGCGGAAAATGGTCAATTTATAACAACGAGAATAATGTTGTTGAGGAAGGTAATGCTGAAAAACATAATAATTCAATAAAAGCGCATCAATTATTAGGACAAAAGATTAAAAAATATGAAATACCTAATCCAGAAGAACTCCGGATTATTTTTTCAAACGATTATTCATTAAGAATATATGATGATAATACAATGTATGAATGTTGTGCTATCAGTCCGAATACATACATATAAATGCATTACAAGCGTTTTATAACAAGGCAGTTTACTTGCTTCTAACACTTGTTGATTTTCCCCTTGTTAATTTCAGGTTTTTTGATATGGTTAAGTGAATTCTCCTTCTGAAAAGAATCATTAGCACGATTCTCATGTTTTAGATTATCCTTGATGCCATTATTTTGTTGGTTTATTGAGTTTAAAATCTCTTTAATATCACGCTGTTGATTTGCCAATTCACAAAAAATACCGAATATTACTAAATCAGTACAACCAATGTCTGAAATAACATTAAAACATCCCGTGAAAGGAGAGGCAAAATGAATCCTAAAGCTACGGCAGTGGTTCTAATCGAGTATCAAAATGATTTCACCACCGAGGGAGGGACGCTCCATGGAGCAGTCAAGGGTGTGATGGAAAGCAACAACATGCTCGCCAACACGGTCGAACTTGTCGAGAAAGTGCGCAAGCTCGGGGTGGCGATCGTCTTCACACCAATCTCCTTCACCGACGATTACCATGAACTGGCGACCCATCCCTACGGCATCCTCAAGGGTGTGGTGGACAGCAAGTCGTTCCGCAAGGGTTCCTGGGGCGCCGAGATTGTAGACGTGCTGAAGCCGCAACCGCAGGATCTCATCGTCGAGGGTAAGCTCGGCCTATGCGGTTTTGCCAGCACCAATCTGGACTTTATCCTGCGCGGCCGGGGTATCACGACCATTGCGCTGTGTGGCTTCCTAACCAACTGCTGCGTCGAGTCGACCATGCGCACTGCATATGAGAAGGGCTACGACGTGGTGACGCTTAAGGACTGCACCGCCACGCTGAGCGAGGAAGAGCAACGCCTATCGGTCGAGAAGAATTACCCGATGTTCTCGCGGGTGATGACGCATACCGAATTCCTGGAGGCGCTCGCTGGCGAACAGGTGGCAGCGGGCTCGGGCAGGGGATATAACCAGTAAACTAAGGAGAACATTTCATGTTTAGACAAAAAAAAGCCCCCTTTCTTTTACTGTCAGTAATTATCATCCTTTCGACAATCACATTTTTACTGTTTCCTCTTCAATCAGAATCCGGCGAAGTTTACAGCTATACCGATGAGAATGGTGTTGTTGTTATAACAAATACGCCTTTACCCGACAAAATCAGAAATAAAGCCAGGAAAATTGAGAGCTACAAAGATGTCACGGATAAAGATATTATACAGCCAAAGACGGATGAGAAGGGAAAACAGGGTCAAGATCCCGATAAAAAATTGGAGGCGGGAGAAAAAGCCGGGACGGATGCTGAACTATTTGATAAAATGAAAAAATCAGATGCAGAGACTGATAAGTTTGTCAAATCGGTTAAAGAATCAAAAAATAAAGCTGCCGATGTTCTTAATACTCTGGCACCTCTTAGAAAGTTCCCGTAACTTAATCTAAAGGAAGGTTGATGTTTTTGTTACCACCAGGTACATAAAAGGGGTTGCGGTATTTCTCCGCAACCCCTTTTTCTTTTCATGCTGCCTTTAAAGAAAGTTTTTCGTGATCTCGTATTACCTTGCGATGATTTCGACCCGACGATTCCCGGGTTCAGCGATCTCATCCGGTGTTTCTACCAATAAATGCTCCTCGCCGTAATATTCAATTTCAATCATCGCTTTGTCAACACCCTTTGAAACAAGGGCAGCAGAGACAGCCTTGGCCCGCCGCTCCGACAGTTTCTTATTGTATTCAACCGATGCAACCGTGTCGGTATGGCCAACCACAATTACGTCAGTTGCTTTTTGCGACTTGATCGTCTCCAGGATTTCCGGAATCAATTGCATGGACTTTTTTGTCGGAGTCGCGCTTCCGCTGTTAAAGTACATTACAAAGGATACAGGAGTAGCTGGCAGGGCATCAAGAGCTTCTTTAAAGATGTCGTTTACTGCTTTTTCGTCCATGATCTTCGGGTTGCCGGGGGCCTTATCAGAACAATCAACCTCCGTTGACTCCCTTGCTTCGTCCAGCGTTTGTGATCCCGCGGAATTGCTTACCTCGATCTGGCCGACTTTGCCCTCCCGATCAGGCAGGAGCACAAAGAGTGCTTTGGAAGCCTGGCCATCGGGACAAGGCTGGGGCTCATCTTTCTTGACAACAGGTGGAGGGCAACCGTCCGCATCCACCTTCACACCCGTAGGAGTTCCGGGACACTTGTCCGGATAGTCGTCGGGAACACCGTCGCCGTCGGAATCAAGCGGGCAGCCGTCTTTGTTCACCTTCACACCCGCAGGAGTTCCGGGACACTTGTCCAGATAGTCGGGACACTGTCGCCGTCTGTATCAAGTGGGCAGCCATACTTATCAACCTTGACTCCTGCCGGAGTAGTAGTGGGGCATTTGTCGTAATATTGCGCTGTTGCAAAATTATGGCGATTATCGTAATTATCGGGTACACCATCGTTATCCGAATCGACAATGGCCGGAGTCGAGATACCGGCACAAGAGAATAAAACAAAGGGAAATAATAAGGCTAAAAAAATGAATGATGCTGGAATTATTTTTCTCATGATATTAAGCTCCTTCGTTTGTTGAACAGAAACAGCGAGCGCATTCCCTGATGCTACTCTCCCTCAACAGCTATAACAAGATGGGTCCCGCGAAGGCCGCAGACAGCCGTGGGCGTGACGAACTTTACAGCCTTGCTGTCTCGTATTCCGATTAAACCGGATATATAGGCCAAAGTGCCACGCGCCATCTGGAACGTGCTGGATAGTTTATTTTCTGCGGGATTGAAAGTGAACTGGGACAGTACGAGTCTTGAATCGGAACCGCTTGAGATCAGGCTGTTGTCATTTAAA
>JAHJQU010000456.1 GCA_018819005.1 Pseudomonadota bacterium
ATTGTTTTCCGCCACAATGTTTAGATTGATACGCATAAATACACGAAAGTTCATCTGTTCGGTCCGTATAACCTGCCATTGATTTTTGATTGAAGTCATGCATTTTCTTCGAGGTTGGCTGGTTGTGTAGTACAGGAAGAAGTTAAATTTCTATTTTACCTGCGGATAATCATGGTTTTATATTCTCAATCAGTCTTTCTGGCTATTGAAGCTCCCCGCAGCAAGCCGCGACAAATGCGCTCCCTGTTTCGGTTTACATACCGAGGCCGTAAACGTTGAAAGCTGACCAGTAATAAGGATGCGCATACTCGGGGTGCTGCACCGATTCGATTTTCGCCTTGCTGAGCGCCCCCATTACATCGACCTTGTCTTTCCCCTGTAGGTTAGCATAAAAGCGGTTCATCAGAAAACGGGTGCCCATGTCGTCGACTTTCCAGAGGCTGGCAACGATGTTGGATTTTCCTGCAAAAAAGAGTCCCCTGAGCAACCCGATCAACTCATCGCCGTTTTCAACCGATGACAATCCTGATTCGCACGCGCTTAAAGTGATAAGCCCCGGTCCCATCCGGATTCCATATAACTCTGCGGCCGTCAACATGCCTTCATTTCTGGCGTCTCCTGACAAATAGAGACAGGATTGCAGCGGGTTATTGGCATTGAAGATACCGTGCGAAGCAATATGAATCGCCTCAAAGTCGATGGCAAGTTCTTTGACTGCCGACTCGGTGGCATTTTGTCCGGTCAAACTTCGGGATATCGGAAAATAGCCCTTGATATCTTTTGCTTCCTGTTTTGCGCCTTCTAGGGGAGGAAGAAAATCGAAACGCTGATTATCGGGGCTTGCCAGGATCAGGATGCTTTCAAGCGGTTTCTGGATGGGGCCAAGATATGCCAGCATGGCCCCGCTTGGCAGGTATGCAAAAAGATACCTTTCAACCAGAAATTGCCTGCCGTCATGAAGGGCTTCAATTGGCAGTTGATGCAAAAAGCGGTGGTTGACAACATAAATCCGATCGACACCCAACAGCGCTTCGATGGGTTCGAACAAAGCGGTATACAGCGCCTTTGCGGTCGGAAGATACGTTCCAACGCCAGATTTCAGGTTTTGGCGAAAATCGTGTACCATCTGCCTTAATTGATCCGAAGAGTCTGGCAGCTTTTGCAACGTAAGATTGTGCGCGGTCAAAACCCATGCGAAGACGGATTTATCTGAGATATAGTATTCGACAAGTGCTGATTTTTTGGGTAATAATTTGCGAAGATCTTCTTCGCCCAGCTGTTCCACGGTCAAAAGCTTCTTGATCTGCAATTGTTCCAGATCCGGCATTTGCTCAGTTGCCCCACTTTCTTTTCCAGATTGAGTGGAAACAAGTGTAATACCTCGTTCTTTATGTATTTCCGAATCATAAAGCGTGTTGATGTACCTGGCCTGATCATCCGACGGATTAGTTTCCAACCGGCTATAATCCCTGGAAATCTGGAACGACCTAACCCTGTTTGCAAGCTCATTTTGTTTTTCTGATTTGAATTTCAGATCCGCCCTTGTACCCAGCAGATCAACCAGTGCGCGGGAGCGGGCGGCCTCCGAGTAACGGAAGGCTTCGGCCTGCCGTCCTGCAGAAATCAAATCTTCGATGAGGTGGTTATAAACACGATCCTTGTAGGCAGCAAATGAAATTCTGTGTTCTTCAGTAGATATGGTCGACCGCAGGGTGTTGATGATCCCCGCCGCCTCGATGTTGAAAAAAATGCTTTTCTCCGTGTTGCCCTTCAGGTGATACGCATCGCCAACGGCAACGAACAGCCGCAACTGCTCATCCATGTTCAACAGCACGTTGAGTTCCCTGGAATATTCGGATTCTCCCACAAATGAGTCTTTCCGCCAGATGACATCCATATCGTTAACAAAGCCTGTGAGAAACGTCTGTCCGGCGGTCCCTAATACGTTGCTTGCGATTCCGACGCCAACCAAGGAACTGGCAACGATGGCGGTCATGCCCAAAACGCCCTTGGTGATGGCTTCCGTCCTTTCAGCCTTGTGGCGTTGCTCCTTTTCTCTAATCTTTAGATTGATCTCGTCGACTATCCGCTCCATTAATTCTAAAGCCGTTACGGCAGCATCGCTCCGACCAAGGCGTGCCAGACAAAGGGATTGCATAAAATAAATATAGGCGAGGGGCATTTTCGATTCGATTGCCGAACGGCTTTCCATGGCGAAATCGATGTGGGTAAGAACCTTTCCGGCCTGGATTTCGGACAGCCGATTCAAGTCGAAGGTCTTAATCAGAACTTTCGCGATGTTAAAATGGGTATAAAACTGCTTATCCTCCTGCGTTATGCGGCGGCGACTGTCGAAATAGCCTTGGATAACTCTTGTGAGCTCCTTTTTGAAATCATCAAAGTACTTCACTGGGACACCCTGGTCGGAAGATGTGACCGCATCGATCAGAGCTCCGGTTCTCGATGTTTCGAACCGGAACACGGGCTGCTTCTCCTTAACAGCAGCCAGCTCAGGAGATTTGCCTTCAAGAATTGAGGTAATCAGCGATTTTTTCCTCAGAATGTGCAGTTTTGTATCTTGTAGATTGTAGCGGCGCAAACTGGTGTAGGCGCCCTGGGTTACGAAAAACTCCTGTTCCCGGCTCTTGTACAGGTATGCGCCACCGGATCCGGTTGACGTCCCGAGCATCTCATTCAGTCTCTCTGCTGCATCGAGATAGGAGAGCGCCTTGGAGAAGTTTATGAAGCCATAGGTGTAAAAATCGGCAAGGTCCAGGGTTGTGAACAACTGACCGAGCAGGTTTTCTTTTTTTCGATATTCCTCATCGAGTTGCAGAAGATTTTGTTCAAGAAGATCATACGACTTCGATTCCCGCAGCATGGACAGTTGCTGGCTGATTCGACCCTCTCTTTTTTCGTGGTTGCCTGCAGCGCAAGCGCATAGAATCAGCGTCATAACGGTTGCCAACAAAACCCACCTTGACATCATCTTTTTCCCCCACGGCTTGCAATTGCGAGTTCACCAGTCTTTTGATGCATCCCGTCAGGGCGCGCGATTGAACATAAAGAAAAAGACTTGATCTAGACTTTTCTGCAATGCTGCATCAATAACCGAATTGGCGAGCTGGAAGTCGGGGGGCGCGTCGATTTCTCCCTCAATGGGATCTTTGATCGCGACCTGGTGCTGAGAAATGATTGTTCCTGTTTTGGCATCGGCCAGATAGCACTTCATAATCACCTGCGCTTTGTAGCCGCCAACAGGAATGCCCATCGGCCCGTAATTTCTCTGAATGCCAAGGGAGCATACATCTGTCACAAAAATATGGGACAGATCTTCTTCTTTTGAAAATTCGTCGAAATCGGCAGGAATAATCTTACCCTTGCGCTTTTTTTCCGAGATTTGGGTCCAGCCCTTCACCCAAGCTTTCCCTCCCATTACAGCCCCTCCCCCTTTTTCACCTGCATTCAGGAAGTTTGTAACATCATAATAAAGGGGTTCGGCGGAAACAGGTGTAAACCCTATTTTATTAAACTCGTCAGAGAAAAGTCCGGTATAGTATTCGGTCATTTTATCATGAATTGGGAAAGAGGCGAGGTTATCGATGAGCTTTTGATTTGCCTGCCTGACCAGTGCATTACCGATGAGTCCACCGCCATTCGCATAATATACGCAGCCCTTGGTGCTGCTGGTCCATACGATGCCGATTTTGGATTTTGAGTCGAGGAATTCCGGAGGCACATTGGCGGTGCGGACTCTAAGGCCACATCCGCAGACAAATATTAAAACGAGAACCGCTGCAAGACCGGCAGAGCACATCCGACACAATCCACTTAACATTTTCGGCATGGCATTTTCTCCTTGTGTTTGTAATTGAAATTCAGAACCTGAATCAACAGCCTAATATATTGTATTGATAAGGCATTATTTTTAAGCGATACCAATATATAAATAAATATTGTATGTCAAGGGAATATGACCATAATAATATTGGTGCGTTTCTGATCATTGTGTGAGAGATGTATCGCATCGGCTGACTTTTTGAGAAATCATCTAACCTTTAGTCGTCTCACCCGTCAAGGAGGCATTTTTGAGCGCCATTCAGGCAGACTTCTCCCGCACGCCTCAAATTCTTAAAGAGTTATACCTGGATGTATTGATCACAGGAGTATTCAGAGTTCCAATGGAGGGAGTCATTTCCGATTGAAATTATGTAGACCTATCAAAATCTCCGGATGCTTGACTTCAAGGAAGGATACATCAACCGGATGAACCATTTTGCAACCAGTCACAATATGGTTAAAAACTAAAAAGGGGTTAACCGCAAACGGCTAACCCCTTATTATTTATGGTAGGCGCGATTGGATTTGAACCAACGACTTCTACCGTGTCAGGGTAGCGCTCTCCCCCTGAGCTACGCGCCTTTATTCCCGGAATGAACTAACACCTCTTAATTTTCATGTCAAGGGAAATGACAGGGAAATGAGGAGGAAACTATTTCTGTTTCTGGTCATTTAAAGAGGCTTTCTGCAGGATATTCATGCCCCTGTAAATATAGTGAAAACCGGAAAGGATTGAAA
>JAHJQU010000457.1 GCA_018819005.1 Pseudomonadota bacterium
CACGTCCGGATTTATCGGTGATAAAACCTATTTCCAGGATAAGACTGTCCTTTGGTAATTGCTCTATTTCTTTCAACAGTTCTTCCATGGTAAGAGGATCGGTAAAGCGGAACCGGACCTTGGCGAATCGGGGAACCAAGGTCTCAAGTTCTTTGCGCACCGCCAAACCGGTAGTCGTGTAGTCGTGGGGGCTGAAAATCTCTCGGATGGCAGGGTGAAAGCGGAGCATCACCTCAATCGTTCCGGCAATGTCAATAGCCTCAACGATTCCTGTGACATCGGTGCGTCCCTTTAGCAGGGAAGGGGTGTAATTGTTTATTCCACAGAAGACAATGGGTGCGTTTCTGAAAAGCTCTGCCTGGTTGTCAATGGCGAATTCCAGGGCGGGGTTGTCCATCGCGATGACAATCGAGAACTTCTTGTTTCGATACTTGAGATGGAAAAGTTTTTTAAGCTCTGCAAGATGCCTTCCGTCGGGCAGACGTTTTAGATCCAGATATTCAATGACCGTGATCCAATTTTTATCCTTTGCTCGAAATACCTCAATGATACCGGCCTGCTCATCGTCGGACCATGCATAACCAGGATGGTATGAGTTCAGAATGAGTATTTCCTGCAGGGCTGTTGCCTGTCCTGATGGTTCCGCTGTCTCGGCGGCGTGCAGGAGAGGGGCGGTCAAGGCCACGATGAACAAAATGCAGAGCAAGAGGGATCTCTTCATGGGGTGGATCCTTTCCCGAATCGATTGTCTAAACGGTTGATTACGGACGATGGTCGAAGGGGCCATACCGGGCATATCCTCGATTCCCTTAAACATTGACCCACCTCTCTGATGACTAATGTTGATGGAAAATTATGCCGTTCAATCGTTTTTTGCAGGTTTTAATCCTTCGAGCAGGGGCTTCAACTCCGGCAAGCGCCCTTAGGCAACCTTCCAGACGGTCTTCACGTCAACCCCCATGTAATCGTGGATGAGCACGTCACGCATGCCGGCCATTTTACTCTAGGGGAGGTTGGGATGTTTTTTTCTAAAGGATGTTGGAATGTGCTTGGCCGCTTCGCCGAGGACTTCGAGACACCTTATCACCGCATTGACCGTTTTCTTGTCCGCTGCAAACATTTCATAAGACATTCCTTGGGTGAACTCGGCTGTGTCGGCTATAGCAGTTATAATATCATCGGGGTAATCGGAGATCTCCCGCCCTTTAGACATATTCGACCTCGGACAGAATACGTTTACCAATGGCCGGCTTTAGAGCTGATTCCATGACCAGATCAACCTTGACATGGAGCCGGTCTTCGAGATATTCGCGCAGGTCCAAAAAGTCGAAGAGGTCGATATCTCGGTTGAATGTAACTAGTATATCGATATCACTCTTCTTTCTCTGCCTCCCCCTGACATAGGAACCAAACAAGCCGAGCCGCTGGACTCCGTAGCGGGATTTCATTTCGGGCTTTTTGTTTCTGATGATTTTAATTGTTTCTTGCTTTCCCATATTCGCTTACCGCCAACATTAATAGCTTTGATCAGTATTCCTCTTTTATGGGAACAATATAGGAGAGTCTTTGTTGCATGTCAATGTGATTTAAGGGTCAGATGCTTTTTTACCGGTTGAAATCAAAGACTTTTCCGGACTTATGCTGATTGCTGACTTCAGGAAGGAAAAATTGAAGCTCCCCGCGCAGAGCCGGTCATGACCATATCTTTAAAATAACGTTTTGTGGCCCGCCATGTATCGTCGGCAAGGCGCTCAAAGCGTCCGCTGTCCGTTGCATACATGTTCACGTTCAGATCCCGTTCGGCGTCTTCAAAATAGATCAGACTCTTCTTCAGTTGAAATAATATCTCTTCGCCCACTGTGTATTTCCGGCTAAGATTCTGCAGAAGAACTTTTAAAGTCAGACCGGTATTTTCCATTATGAACTTCAGGTCGATAAAATCCTTGCACGCCCCGCGCTGGTTGACAGCGATGAGCTTCATGAGGGCCAGATCGCGCAGCGAGGCTAACGGCGTCGGCAGGGAATCATCCGGGATAGTCGTCTCCATGAGTTCATAAGGATAGACAAAAAGACTGAATCCTGTGCTGTTCATGGTCACAACCAAAGTATTCTTCTCAATTTTTACGGCAGATAATGTAAAATCCCCGGAAAAGGCTGTTTGCAGCCCCTTGAACCATTGCAGGCTGTCCAGGTCATTGGGTGTGAAAAAGTCAAGATCTATGGAGAGTCGATGACCAAGATGAAGAGCCACAGCGGTGCCGCCCGCCAGATATGTTTGCGGGGGGAGTTCCCTCAGGAACGGGTTTTTTAGAATGGCTGCCATATCCGTGGTGATACATCGGAAAAACATCGTGTAGCCTCCCGGGAAATGTCTAATAAACCGGCAAAATAATTAACCGTTTTGGGGCTAAGGTTCCGACTGTTGCGGATTACTTCCCTGACGAATTCTTCGCCGTAGCAGGAAACAACTGCCTGGGACTCCCTTTCCGTTCCAAACTCAAGAACCCTTTCGACAATAACGAACTTATCTTTCTCCAGATCCAACGGACCTTTATCCCAGAACAGTTCTTTTCGGGAAGTGAGCATTCTCCGGACAAAATCGTTCACAAATAAGATACCTCTCAATACATGATGGATATATCTCAACTTATACATGACCTGGAATTAGAATATGCGTAATCTTAGTTAAATATATAAAATTAAAGCATATCTGTCAATGAAAAAGATCCTCGAAAGCAGGCAATCAGATGCTCCTTACCACTTGGTATCAATAACTTTTCATGATTTATGATGATTGCTGATTTGGAGGAAGATGTACTCCAAATAAGCCGGATCATACCGACAAACCGGCTAGCCATTTTTCTTTTCAGATCTCTATGGATGGACTCGTAAAGGTAACGTTTCATGATCGACCATCTGGCAGCATCTTGCACAAAAGCCAAGACTTTTCCGCAAACGGCTGCACAATCCGGCGCTTTGCTTCTCTAATGACTAATGTTGATGAAAGAATATGGGAATATGAAAATCAGGTGAAAATTTGCAGATGAAGGCGATCGCAATAGAACTTGGCAACCACCTTATGGCTGGCAGTTATGCTGCCATTGATATTGTTATTATTAGGATTAAGTTCATGCGGCAACATATTTGCGGATATCCACCTGTGCACCGATTTCTGCCATCTGTTCAGCAGATTTCAGCAGATCGCCTGTTACATTTTCATCTACGTAATCTTCACCACAATTCGGGCATACTTGAGCAGGTACCTGTTTAACAATGTAGGTAAGGCCATCCCTTTCTAAAGTGACGGTTGTTGTGCCAAGTTTTGTTTCAGCATGTTTGCAAATGACGCATTTCATGGGATTCTCCTTTTATAATTTGGGCTCCATTTGTCTTGCTCGGGTTCGTAAACGGTAA
>JAHJQU010000458.1 GCA_018819005.1 Pseudomonadota bacterium
CCGATTACAACAGCAGTCTGGTTAACCTCAAGTTCCGCTTCCTTTAAAGACTCCATGAGCGCAACCTTCGCTACAGCCATTCTGACAAGATCTATTGCCTTTTCGGTAGCAAGCTCGGGATTGTTCTTATGCACCCATGAATCCTGATTTCTTATATTTGCCATCTCGAAAAGGTATTTATTGAGACCCGCATTTGTGAGAGTCTCCTGGAAGAGCGGTTCATGTGTCTTTGGCGTACAGGCGGCAACAACGACCCTGTTTAATCTCTCCTTCTTGATGATCTGGGCCATTATTTCCTGTGTATCCTGCGAGCAGGAGTAAAGGTTGTCGGTCGCAAATTCAACGTAGGGAAGCGTCTTCGCATATTCCGCCACTTTCGGAACATCCACGACTCCGGCTATATTGATGCCGCACCGGCAGACAAAAACACCGATCCTCGGGCGTTCACCTGTAATATTTGTCTCGGTAACAGCCTCTTTGTGCTTTATGAGCGTGTTGCGGGCCTCGCTTAAAATTTCACCCGCTGCTGAGGCCGCAGCGCTTGCATCTATAACCGCCTGGGGAATGTCCTTCGGCCCCTGGAATACCCCGCATACATATATTCCTTCTCTTGATGTCGCAACCGGATCAAAGGTCTCAGTCTTGCAGAACCTTCCTTCCGTCAGCTCAATCCCAAGCCTCTTGGCAAGGTCGGCGATTTCCGGTTTTATCTGCAATCCGACAGAAAGGACTATCTGGTCAAATATCTCGGTTTTAATCTCCCCGTTTTCGGTGATATAGCGGACTTCAAGGTCATCAGTACCCGCAACCGGATTTATAGTGTGCACCCGGCATCTTATGAACCTGACTCCATGTTTGTCTTTGGCATTGTTGTAGAATCTTTCAAATTCCTTCCCGTGGGTCCGCATATCCATGAAAAAAACGGCACAGTCGAGATCCTTGCCTGCATGCTCCTTTGCAATCACTGCCTCCTTAATCGCATACATGCAGCATACCGAAGAACAGTAGGAATTGTCGCATCTGTTCATATCTCTTGACCCGACGCACTGGAACCAGGCTATCTTTTTCGGTTCCTTGTGGTCGGATGTTCTTACGAGGTGCCCCATGGTCGGCCCCGAAGCGGAAAGGATACGCTCAAACTCCATCGATGTCATGACGTTGGGAAGCTTGGAATACTGGTAGGAATCAAAAACGGTCGGATCGAAGGGAGCAAACCCGGGTGAAAGAATTACGGACCCGACATTCAGAATCTCTGCCTCTTCCTTCTGGTCAAAATCAACCGCTCCTGTCGGGCAGATTTTTTTACAGGCCCCGCATTTTCCCTTCTTTACGAAATATATACAGTTTGCCTTGTCGATAGTGTATTTTAATGGGACAGCCTGGGCATACTGGACATAAATTGCCTTTCTTTTTGCGAGCCCCATGTTGTATTCATCGTCAACCTTCTTGGGGCATTTTTCAGTACAGGCGCCGCAGGCAATACATTTTGTCTCGTCGACAAACCGCGGATGGCGGATAATCTCAACTTCGAAATTTCCGGCTTTTCCCTTGATATCTTTGATTTCGCTTGATGTGATAATCTTTATATTCAGATGCCGGCCGACCTCGACCAGTTTTGGGGAGATAATTCACATTGCGCAGTCATTGGTGGGAAATGTCTTGTCAAGCTGAGACATTACCCCGCCGATTGAAGGGGATTTTTCAAGCAGATAAACATAATATCCGGAATTGGCCAGATCGAGAGCTGACTGCATTCCGGCAATCCCGCCCCCCACAACCAGTACTGATCCGATCACATGATGAGACATCTCTTAATTCTCCTGATAAAAATTATCTTAAAACCGGGCCGAAAATACCCGGCATGAACTCCGATAGAGCTATGCAATTAGCTGTTTATATAGCAATTTATGCAACCATAAAGGGCTGAAACAGACCAATAATGCAACCAAGGAAATGTTTTTTGTATCTATAGAAATCATACTTGTCAATATTTTTTAAAAATCATAGACTTTGTCTTGTTAATTCTCAAAACTTCATTTGAAAAATTTTGCCGCCTTTTCCTTAAGCGCCCTTCCTGTCAGTTCGCCTCTGATTATCTCTTTCACTTTTCCGTCGGCTCCTATGAATACCGTCATGGGCAGGCCGTAAACGCCGTATTCCTTCCCGGCCTTTCCATACGGATCACTAAGAATCAAGGGTTTATCCACCTTCAGATCCTCAAGCATGCCCATGAAACCGTCAAATCCCTCTTTGTAACCTATGATCACAACCTTGATATTCTTTTGCTTAAGCTCATCAACAAGGGAGTTTAACGCCGGGAGTTCTTTTCTGCACGGATCACAGGTTGAGGCGAAAAAGTTTACGATCACTCCTTTTGCAGGTTTCTTCGCGGAAGAGCCGGTATAATCGCTTAAATAGAAATATTTTCCGCTGCTGTCACGAAGGGCTATTGGCGGAGC
>JAHJQU010000459.1 GCA_018819005.1 Pseudomonadota bacterium
CGCCATCATCAATATTTTGCATATATCAAAGAGCGATTATTGCTTTTTTACCTAATATCTTTATTGTGGGTAAAGTTTTATCACTGTACCATATTTTTTGGCAAAACCGTTTATCGACTTTTTACGGGACCATCATTATTTATACATTCGTAAAAAGCCGGGATCTCACACCAAGCCGCAAAGATCACAAAGCTAACTTATTAATATTAAATTAATATTTTTTTGGTGTTCTTAGTGCCTTTGTGAGAAAATAGAGTTTCTACGAGTCCACCATTATGGTTTCTTTTCAGATAATTTTCCCGGCTTTATTATAATAGATGCGGCCTTTCTGTTATCAAGATATTTTCTTGCAAGCTCGGTAAGTTCATCAGCGGTTATTGATTCATAATCCTTTTTTATGGTTCTGCACCATTCAATCTGCTGCGGATACCGGACCGATTCGGTTAAAACGCTCTTAAGCCAGTAATTGTTTTTTCGCAGCATATCCTTTATATTTGTCAGAACAGGGTCGAGTGCTCTTTTCAGTTCACTCCCTGCAACTCCGTTTTTTACGACGTCTGAAACTATATTTTTTATCCTCTTTTCCACAGCAGAAGATTCTTCCGGATTTACTACAGCTTCCGTATAAAAAATTCCGTATCCGGGATATGCACGGCTCGGATTGTTGTAAGCCGAATATGAGTAAGCAGCCCCCATGCTTTCCCTTATCTCTTCACGTATCTTTTCGGAAACTACTTGCCCCAGAACATTAAAACGCCTTGTTCTGCCTATATTCCATACATCTTCAGTAGGATATGCTACAAAAACAATGCTTTTGGGGTCCTCGGTTTCAACATTGATCTCATGAGACTTTGCTGAAGGAAAAACCGGAATCCCTGCCTTTTTGAGCGTGGATCCTTTTGATCTTTCAGGAAGGCTTCCGAAGTATAAAGAGACAATCTCAATTACCTTCCCTTCTTCAAAATCACCAACCACTGAAATTTCAACCGGTTCATTCTTTATTTGCGGATCAATCCATGACCTGACATTATCAAGCGATAACATCTTCAGCTTTTCGGGAGATGGAAAACCGAAACGGGGGTCTCCTCCTGCAAGAAAGCGTTCGCCCGAAAGCGTCATGGCTCCATCTATTGAACGTGAAAGCTCCTTGTATTTCTGATCAAACCGTTCCAGGGAGAGCAAATAAGCCTCTTCCCTGTATCCAGGATCCATAATATAGGCATACAGAAGCTGAAAAAGAAGGCCGGCTTCATCCGATACCGTTCTTCCCGTAAAGAGAAAGCGCCCGTCATCCACAGAGAAATCAACCCTGGCGCTTTTTCCTGCGAGCGCCTTTTCGATTTCATCTCTGTCAAGCTCACCAAGCCCGCTTTCATTTACAACTGCTTCCGAAAGCTCTGAAATACCCTCAAGATCATCTGGCTCTCCAGATTTTCCATATCCGAAAGAGAGATTAACCAGTATTTCATTTGCTTCAAAATCGGTTTTTTTCAGATTGAGACGCACTCTGTTTTCAAAATCAATCTGAACAATTCCAAGATCGGGAATCTCTTTTCTCTCTTTAATTATGCCCTTTCCACCCGGTTCAGGAAGATAGGGGAAAAAAACCGGCTTGCTTTCAAAAGGTCTTGATACCTCTTTCCGGCCGCTTTCCCTGTATGCTGCCTTTATCAGCTCTTCCGGCGGAACATTTCCTTTAATATCAGCATTACCTGTGATGATTACAAGCCTGTGAGAATCTTTCCATGTATCTATGAATGATTTGTGGAGGTTTTTTATATCAATTGATTTTAAGACAGATGAATAGAATTCTTTTTCCTGCAAAGGTGACTGGAATACTTTATTGCTGTTTAAATGCCAAATTATTTCATTTGCAATAATCTGGCTGTCGCGTGTGGACGCCTGTTTGACCGCGTTATCGAGCATTGCCACAGCATCCTTTTTTACCCTTTCATATTCCGCCTGATTAAAACCGAACGACAAGGCTTGCCTCAATACCTGATCAATAACCCGAAGAGATTCTTCCCATTTTTGAGGGCTGCATTCAGCCGAAATGTCGGCATACCTTATGCGGCGCAGTGAATAACCGGAACTAATTGATGCCGAAGTAAAAGGAGCCTTTTTTTTTCTTACCATTGTATCAAGCCTGTTCCGGATAATACTGTCGGCAATTTCAGCAATAAAACGATTCCTGAGTACTTCAGATGTCTCGGTCACTATTCCTGTCTTCTCAACAGACTCAATACTTACAGATGTATTACCCGCTTCTTTTTCATAATGGTAAAAAGCCTTGACTCCTTCATGTTCAATATCCCCGAATGATGGGTAAGATTTTATCCCGGCCTTCGGAGAAAATCCGAAAAATCTCTTCTCTATAAGGGATACTGCCGTTTTGGGGTCAAAATCTCCGACAATGACAAGGATGATATTTTCGGGACGATACCATGTTTCATAAAAATCCTTCAGTTGCACCGGTGTCACTGATTCAAGCACTTCTTCCACACCTATGGGAAATCTTTTGGATATTTTTGAATCAGGAAATTTAAATTTCATGGTCGAAACAAAGGTCCGATAGGATGCCGAATCCCTTGATCTTTTTTCTGCCAGTATTACCCGTTTTTCCCTGTTGACTTCTGAATCAAGTAAAAGAGCTCCTTCTGCGAAGTCTTCCACAATAAGGAATCCTTTATCAAGGCTCTCTCTTCGTCCGTCAGGAAGGAGAATATCATAAACTGTTTCATAAAATCCCGTATGCGCATTTGCATCAGGCCCGAACTGCATGCCCATATCCTGAAAATATTTTACGAGTTCTCCGGGCTTGAAATGGGTTGAGCCGCAAAAGAGCATATGCTCAAGATAGTGCGCCAGGCCTTCCTGCCCGTTTTCTTCAAACATCGATCCTGCCTGAACATTCAGGCTGATCTTTACCCTGTCTTTAGGCTCATGGTTCTCCATAAGAACATACCTGAAACCGTTAGA
>JAHJQU010000460.1 GCA_018819005.1 Pseudomonadota bacterium
CGATTCTGAACTTTATCTGGCTGGACAGCATCTCGCCGAACAGCCATGAGTTCTGCAATAAAATTCTCTTGTCTATGGTTTCCTTGAGGTCGTTGAATAAGTTGTTTCGTTTAAGGAACTTCGAGTAAAGTTCGCAGGGTATTTTGAGGGTTTTGACAACGCTGAGAGTGCGGTAGGTGCCGGGGGAGGCGGTGTCGAGGATTCCCGACAGCTCACCGGCTATGAAGCCGCTCGCGAGCCTGTTCCAGATATCGTAATCGGATATGATGAATTCCGCCTCTCCGGACAGAATTAGAAATACGTATTCGTTTATGATACCTTGTCCTATCATGATCGTTCCCGGATTGAAGGTTTCGACCGGGCAGTTAAGCAGCATGCGTAATTCATGCGTCGGCACTTCCGGGAAAAAAGTCTGTAAATTCATGAATGCGATCGATTTTGTATAATCATGATCGGAAGAGATCAGTACGTCTGCCATCCCGAAGACAGCTGATCCCCCGATTTCTTTCTGTGTATTTGTCAGCTCAAGTGCCGTGTGGCTTAATAGAATTCTTTTGGACGTGTCCTCCCTGAAATCCTCCGCGTTGCCGTGGGTGAGGCCGCCGCTGATATCGATCTTTTTCAGGTCGGCAGGAGTAAGGTAAATATTTTTAATTTTATTGCAGTATTCACGGGAGATGCCATTTTTCGAAGGTTCATCGGTGATCATGCCTTCAAGGACGTTGAATGCCGTAATGTCGGCCAGGTGAGCGTATGTTTTGTAGCCGTCTTCCCAGAGCGTGCGGAAGAAGAAGATGCTCGTTTCAAGCGGATGCGGCGACATCACCGGCTTGACTTCGAGGCCCTCAATGTTATTCCAAACATCGAAGTCAAGGAGTTGAATATCGAAATAATTTGAAAACACTTCTTCTTTCATTGTCAGCAGGGCGGATAGTTTTTTCTTCACCGAGCTGGTGACGAGCGTGGTTGCGAAATATTTTATCTTATGGTCGGAACGCATAAGGGTTGGAAGTCCGTTGAAGTGGTCGTCGTGGGCGTGGGTGTTGAAGATGCCTTCGATCTCATTGACCCCGATGCCCAGAGCCCTCAGGCTGTGGGTTATGTTCGGGCCGGCGTCGATCAGGTAGATTTTCCCCTGGAACGTCAGGATGCTGGCCATGCAGGGACGGTTTATATCCCATCCGTCGCCTTCGCCCGAATGGATCACCGAAAAGTACTCCCTTCGGATTCCGTGGTAACCAAGCTGGTAGGGCGCTTCATATTCCTCTTTCCCTGTCAGGTTGATATCTACAGTGATCGATTCGCCGTTGTATTTGAATTCATAAATGTTTATTCCCTTTCGCTGAATAAAAACCCCGTTTCTCAGTTCCACGGCCTCATCTCGCACGATTCGCGTTTCAAGCAATTCCTCGGTTTTGCGGATGTTACCGAAAGCAAATCTGAGTTTCAGACGCATCATATCGTATGCGGTCTCCTCCGGGATTCCCGCTTGCACGATTTCCCCGGCGGATACCAATCCGTAGTTACCGCGGTAGATGTATTCAACCTGAGCACTGATCTGATCTTCGCTTCCTATAAGCAGTGGTTTTTCCCCTGTGTTGTTGGGATGGTTCGGCAGGATCAAACCTTGCCGGTAGAGCATCTGCAAAACGGGGAACTCGGCAAGGTTTGAAAATTGCTCTTGCTGAAGGGAAACGTCTGAAAGCAGTATCGCGTTGGGACCGGTTTCAAAGAAAACACCGTTCTTTTCCTCGGGTACGATCAACCCTCTTTTCATAAGATGTTTGACGCTGTCCGCCGGGCATCCGCACAGCACGTAAAGCTTCGCTTCCGGGATTTCGATCCAATACACGCCGATAGTGACTTTAATCTTTTTCATTTCCCAATTACTCCGCAAAAATAATATTCGCGCCTGTTCTTTTGGCCACAGGCCCCAACAGAACAATTTATTTATGTCATACCGGAAAAATAACATCAATGATTATCAATTGAAGAAGGTGAACTGCAACAGCGAGCGCATTCCCCGCTGCAATCAATATGCAGGCCCAGCGAATGATTCGGTAGCAATTTCCATTTTCCCTGTAATCATCCCCCCAAACAACATCATAGACCTCTTAAATGAGGGTTATATATAACCAAGTGGTCAAATATGACCTTGCTTATGTGTCTGTTTGCACCAGCCTTGTCGCTCCTTTTAAGATAATTCTTTATATAAACCAGAATGTTGAACATAAAAAGTTAAGAGTTCGAACTCTGGCATGAAGTTTGAATATCTATATGGTGGTGAATAAAGGCCGATGTTCTTTCAGAGTTGGTCACGCCCGATGTCATTTTGTCATCCGGGGGGGATTGAGAATATTTAAAAGAACAAGTTCTCATCAAAGGAGGAGACGATGAAGAGAATCATTATGTTGTCAGTGGTTTTAGTGATGATGTTTGTATCTATTGGAGGATGCTGGGTTGGATTTGATGTAGATGGCAGGGGTGGAAGAGGCGGAAAACATGACAGAGGCGGAAAACATGACAGAGGTGGAGGACATGACAGGGATTGAGGTCATGACATGGATCAAAAGAAAAGGTCTATCAACCGATCATTTAACAACAAACTTACAGAAAGGAGTTACCGTTATGAAAAAGAGAAATATCGTTATCCATTTTTTAGTGCTTCTTATGCTTATCGCAACCTTTGCAGCCTGTGCAGCGACAAGCACACGTGAAAGTTCAGGTGAATATATTGACGATTCGGTCATAACGACCAAGGTAAAATCTCTGCTTGCAGCAGACGATTTTCTCAAGTCTTTTCAGATCAGTGTTGTAACTTACCAGGGAACCGTTCAACTGAGCGGCTTCGTTAATTCTCAAAAGGCCGTCGATAAAGCGGGTGAAATCGTGATGGGCGTCAAAGGGGTCAAATCCTTAAAGAATAGTCTGATCGTGAAATAGGCGAAGGAAGAATACCATGAAATCCAGCACGAAAGACCAGGCTGAAGGAACGTTTCACCAAGTGAAGGGTAACGTCAAGGAGATAGCCAAAGAACTGAGCAATAATCCAGAGTTGGAAGCCGGGCACCGGTGAAAAGATAGCCTGCAAAGTTCAGGGAGGTGGCGCTTACGATACTGATGGTTGCATTTCTACGTCTCGAAGCGGCACTAAGCGGAAGATCTGAAATGGGAAGTCCCCATCCGCCTTCATCGCTCCTGTTGCTGGGAATAAGTTTTTTCATCATATATAAAATATCGGGAGGACACCATTAAAGAATATATGCTGATAAACCGGCAAACGTTTGACGTGGCTTTGGCGGATATCGTGAACAGACCAATGCCAATGCACGGGGAAAATACGGAACATTATTACCATCAAATAAGAAACTCACGCAAGGAGTAATAGATTATGACTGACTTAAAAACTATTCGTACTGAATCGATCGTAATTGGCGGTGCCTGCCTTCGGCTCGCAGACCGTATGTGGCATGACGTTGGAAGACGAACCAGATGGCTGTTTATTTTGTTGATAGGCCTGCTGCTTGTCAGCCAAGCTTTCGCGGCCGGTGAATCAGAGTTGCAGGTGAGGGCAGGCAAACCGGGAGCTATAGTGACCGTGGAACAGGAGATCAACGATGGCAAGGTGCGGCTCTCTGTCAGTGATGCTGCGAATAAACCTATAATCGGTATGACAAAAGACGACTTTATCGTTACAGCTGCCGGGAGGACCGCAAGAATCATCTCGGCTCAATCGATTGCGGAGAGCCTGGATGTACCGCGCAATATCGTCATGGTCCTTGATAACTCTGATTCCATGAGCCATCGCAGCGCCGTCAAGCCGCTGCTCGCCGGAGTGGACGAGTTGCTGAAAATCGTGCGTCCGATCGACCAGGTGCAGATTGTGGTCTTCAGCGGTAAGGAGAAGATGACCATGGGAGGCCGTGACCTGCGCGTAAGGACCTTCAAGTCAAACAACCCCGGTGAGTTAAGGAACTTCGTTCACGAAAGCTACCGGGACGGAATGACACAGACCACCGTGCTGAACGAGGGGATGCTGGCCGGCCTCGAACTCATCCGGACGATGCCGGCTAACGAGCCCAGGTTCATGGTGGTATTTTCCGACGGCGAAGACATTAACAGCGAATACAAGGAAAATGAAGTGACCAGGGTGGCGGAGGGAGTGGGCCGTTTCAATGC
>JAHJQU010000074.1 GCA_018819005.1 Pseudomonadota bacterium
CTGCCGGATATATCTTATCAGAAAATAGAGAAAGAACAAATTACCGCATAAAAATAAAATTCTATATCGAAAGGGCGAGGCTGCGTAAAAATACGATCTCATGAGGTCACCCACAATGAATTATTTTTGATTCATCCGGTTGTATAGCTTCCTGTACTACACAGATCGGCAATATTGATGGAAGTTATCCATTACAAATGGTAAACAGTATCTATTGAACCGATATTTCTTTTGACGTCCTATTATGTATCCGATAATTTTATAAGTGTTTAATAAATCACTAATCAAATATTGTCCTCTTTTTTCCCAAGCTATTTCGTTTATCATGACAGGAGGAACCCGATTACAGACCCGTCGAAAACAAATAAAGCGCTGATTTGAAGGTTATGAACGACGGTGCTAAACTCATCTATAACCCCTGAATTTGAAATTCTAATTTTTATGACGGTAATTTCCATTGCAGTCGGAGCCTCGCTTTTTTCCTGAAACAAGTAAACAAAGTAACCTCTCCGTTCGTCTATAATAATACAAAGGCGCAAAAGGAAGGCATGTGAAAAATCTATATATATTTATTATTACTCTGATTTTTATTCTTTTGTTGGACGCAGTTGCATCCTGGGCTGGTATAATTGAAAAAAGATACTTGAGACAGAAGGATAGAATAGAGGTCGGAACCGCAAAAGATGAAATAACCCCTCAGGAAGCCCTGATTTTAAGAAATGAACACGATCGTATTTATCTCTTTAAAAACAACCCAATGGAAAGACTCGACCGCCACTATTATGATGATATTTCATATAAAAGATCAACAGTATCAGAGCCCCTTTTTCTGCCGCCGTTTCCACCACCCCCTGTTGGTGTTTACTGGAATTAATATTCTGCTTCATTCTTCAAGATAGGTGGTTCGTAAAAAGCAATATTATGCCGCGAACGGTATCCTAATATCACTTATAATCAAGCCCTTCCAAGTTGAAAACCGTTGTCTCTGGCGCTTGAGCATTTCTCTTAAAATGTAGAAATTGTTTTTAGTTTCTTAAGAAAATCGCCGACTGCAACTTCTCGTTGCGTCGGATGGCGCATGGACATAACATGGTTTACAACGTATTCCACTGTTCGTCCCTCCCGGGTTATTTTGATGTATCCCGCTTCTTTCAAATCGGCAATGACCTTCCTTACAGCCCGCTCTGTAATCTCTAACTTAAGTGAGATTTCCCTGGCCGTAATCCGGGGATGCCTAGCCACAAAAAGGAGTACCAACGCGTGATTTGTCACAAAGGTCCATCGCCTAACCGCTTTAAGATCAGTTCGCTTCTCAGGGCCGTTCATTCCCCTACCCTCCATTTTCAGGCTGTCTCTGGTTTCGAAAAAACACTTGACAAACGCTCTTAAACATGAACAATAACTCATGAATATATATTCATGAATATAAGTTCATTAACTTATAATAAACATATCTGGTTTTCATTGATTATTCAAGTGGTTTTGGAAGTTAAAAGATTCATTGATGGAAGGGCGGTTACTGTGATGAGAAAGGCTCATGTTTTTTCTCCTTTGGTAACCGCACCGACACCGGTCGCACCCGCCACAAAGCAGTCCAACTGGCAATCTGACATGACTGCTTATCTGTGCCGGTCTTCGGGGCGGGTTATCTTAATTTTCTAAATCACTTATATAAGGGGGTTAAATATGTTGGAAAAACTAGGTGGGCTCGCTGTAATAGTTGTTTCAATTGCGGCTCTATGTCTTATAAAAATTCTTAATCTACCGGTGCTCATCCAAATTTTCTTTGCGTTAGTCGGCATTTTTTTCTGCCTTATAGGCATTGTGTTTATCTTTGCTCAGGGGCCGCTTTTAACAAAAGACCACTGGGTCAAGAAGGCTCACAAGGGCGGTTTGACCACTAAAGCAACTGTATCTTGATGCAGATCTGCTCCAGATAATTGCTCGGTTTTGGGACACAGGTTTCGGGGATGGTTTTAAGTTTTCATAAAGGAGTTCATTCTTCATGGATACAAGTGCTCTGATTGTTTTACTCATGCTTCTTGGCATGATGGCAGCGTATGTCCCAGTATTTATGGCTCTTTTCTTTACCTCGGTCTTCAGTTTTTTGCTTTTTTCCCCACAAACCCCGATTTTGCTGCTCACACAGACTCTTTTCCGCAGCATGGATAATTTTGCGCTGGTTGTTGTACTCTTCTTTATTCTA
>JAHJQU010000075.1 GCA_018819005.1 Pseudomonadota bacterium
AGATGCTCTTTGATTACTCCATTCTTATACATTCCATTAAAAATCGGAATATGATAAGCTCCGATTTAAGAAAAAAAGGAATTACTCACCTTATTATCTGGTATGATATGTTTAACAAGTGGGCGAATAACAATTTTAACGATGACGAGAAGGATTTGCTGAGCAGGTTTTTCAAGGAAAACACCACGCTCCTTTTTTCAAAAGGCGGACACGGACTGTATGAACTGAAAAGAGGCGGAGGGGAAATAGACTGAAGGCTGAAGATTTTGAACCGAAATAGCGAGCGCAATCCCCGTAGCTTGCTGCGGGGAGCTTCAATGAAAGAAGAAAATGCAAAATTTTAAAGTATCTGTCATATTGCCGACATATAATGAAGCAGCAACAATAGGAGATCTTGTTTTAAAGATAAAAGATCTTTATCCGGATTTTGAAGTCATTGTTATAAATGACGGCTCAAGCGACAATACTGATGAAGTTGCTGAAAATGCAGGGGCACATGTATACAGCCATCCCTACAATATAGGCAACGGTGCGGCGATCAAAAGCGGGATAAGAGTTGCATCGGGGGATGTGCTGGTTTTCATGGATGCCGACGGTCAGCATGATCCTGCTGATATTGCCGGGTTGCTGAAATATATGCCGGATTATGATATGGTGGTCGGAGCAAGATCAATCAGGGATCAGGCATCGGTTGGGCGTGCCATAGGGAATAAACTATATAACTGGCTCGCATCGTATGTTGCCAAATTTTATATTCAGGACCTTACATCAGGATTCAGGGCGATAAAGTCGAAAATAGCAAAGAGTTTTTTGTACCTTATCCCGAATACCTATTCGTATCCGACAACTTTAACTTTGAGTGTTTTAAGAAGCGGCTGGTCTCTTAAGTACATTCCGATAAAAATAAGGGCAAGAAGCGCGGGAAAGAGCAGCATTAAGTTGATCAGGGACGGAGTGAGGTTTTTCATGATCATAACAAAAATATGCACTCTCTATTCCCCCTTAAGAATATTTCTTCCGGTCAGTTTCGCAATATTCATGACAGGATTTTTGTATTACATGTATACCCTGATTACACAAGGTAGGTTTACAAACATGAGCGCGCTCCTAATAACGACATCCATAATCGTTTTCATGATGGGGCTTATATCGGAGCAAATCTGCCAGATGCGCTATGAAAGGCGAGAAGCGGACAGAGCCCTGATTTCGAAAGAATAAAAACGGCGCATTCCTGAAATATCGTCAAATTTAAAAGTAGCTTGTTCCGTCCCAGCAGTGCGTGCAGAGTCTTTCTTTAGGGAGGCCTATGGCTTCAACAAGATCATCAAGTTTTTGATAACTTAATGTTGTCAATTTCAAACGCCGCCTTATTTTGTCTATCATCAGAAGGTTCTTTTCGGAGCCTGCGGTTGCATATTCTTCAAGATTTAAATCCTCACGCCCCTCGATTTCCTGGATAGCCTTTCTTCCTGCAAGATCAAGCGTTGATCTTGACGTGGAAAAGTTTAAAAACTCGCATGGATAAATCAGAGTAGGACATGCGGGACGCATGTGTAATTCAAGAGCGCCATAATCAAATAAAACTTCGATATTTTCCTTCAGTTGGGTTCCTCTTACTATTGAGTCTTCACAAAACAGAATTTTCTTGCCTTCAATAAGTTTTCTGACAGGGATGAGTTTCATCCTGGCAACAAGGTCTCTTGTTTTCTGGTTTTGGGGCATAAAGCTTCTTGGCCAGGTTGGAGTGTATTTTACAAAGGGCCGTATATAGGGGACTTTTTTCTCATTTGCATAGCCGATAGCGTGGCCGATTCCTGAATCCGGAATTCCTGCGACACAGTCGATAATAACATTATCGTTTTTCGCAAGCGCTCTGCCACACCTGTTACGGGCATATTCTACGTTTATACCTTCATACTCCGAGGCAGGATAACCATAGTACACCCACAGGAATGAGCATACCTGCAATTTATCTCCCGGTTTTTTCTTCTGAACACAACTGTCGGCAGTAAAAAAAACGATTTCGCCGGGGCCGAGAAATCTTTCGGTTGTGTAGCCGAGATTAGGAAATGAGCAA
>JAHJQU010000461.1 GCA_018819005.1 Pseudomonadota bacterium
TACCATGAAGGTTCAGAACAGTGACGGCACCGGCAGCATATCGTTCCCCTCCTTCGAAGTTTGAAACGTACGTCACGTCTGTCACGGTGACATGGTCGCCGCAGGCAAGGATTGTTAAAAACAAGAACGATATAAAAAATGATATAATAAGTCTCTTCATCACTGCCTCCGTTATGGTCAAACATTGATGATTTTCAGTCGTACTCTTGCACATTTGTTACGGATAGCTTGTTAAGGATTTCAGGAAGATATACGCAACACAAACCCAGCTCTTTGCTGAAAAATGGGTTTTAGGTAATCTTCCCACGGGCTCGCATGCTTCTCTATTTACGCCGCGCCATAAAGCCCCCGTTTCATCTTCTTGACCTTCCCTCCTTTCGCGGCACGATCAACTATTTCCCATATCTGGCGTTCAGCCAATCCAGTTTTCTTCTTTAACTCAGCCGTTGAGATTCCTTCTGCGCTGCCATGGATAAGCCCGACGATCATGTCGATATTGGTGACTCTCTTTACACCAGATGCTTTCTTTGTAGCCTTCTTGACCCGTTTGGCAGAACGAGGTTTTGCCGCTTTGGGTTCCTTCTTTTCCGGGGCCGCCTTTACAGCTTTCGGTCTCTTTGCGGCTGCCTTCGCAGGGCGGACTTTTACAGCCTTGGATTTTTCGACTGTTTCCAATGAAGCCCCTGAAATCATTCCCTGAAGTTTATTGAAATACGCTTTAACAAATTCTTCAGAACCTTCAATTTCGATTTCCCTCGTGACCGGATTGAACCTGATACGTGATTTCTCTTTCATCGCGCCTCCATTTTTTAAAAAACATGATATTAAAAAAGAGCCGTCCCACCAGAGCATGAGACGGCTCAATGAGTATGTCCGGAGATGGTGAGTGGTCGGTCTATTTTACTGCGTCTTTCAGGCCCTTACCAGCTTTAAAGGCGGGAACCTTCTTTGCGGCTATTTTAATGGCCGCGCCCGTCTGGGGATTCCTGCCTGTGCGGGCTTTTCTCTTGGTGACACCAAATGTGCCGAATCCGATAAGCTGGACAGTACCACCTTTCTTGAGTGTTTTCTGGATTGCCGCCAGTGTTGCGCCTAATGCCAATCCCGCTTCTTTCTTGCTGCACGTAACCTTTGCCACCTCATCGATCAATTCCGTTTTGTTCATTAATCACCTCCTGTTTTTTATTTTAGCCATATTCATGGCTCATCTATACATTCTCATTTGTCATAAATCAATCCGAATCACGCCGATAAACATAGATTGCCATTTAAAGTCTTGAACTTTTAGGCACGAAGGGAATTTGTGGATAACAGGAAGATGTCAATAAAAAAAGTCCCATTAAAATTTTCAAGATCGCCAACCACCGGAATCGCTGTCTTCACAAGTGTGGGAATGAGGGATTGCCGTGGTCATTCGAACTTACCATTTGAAATGTTATCACTCCGTGTAGTCTTTGTCATCTTCGATTGCGTCAGTGTGGCATGATCAGTTGGTGAGGGCGTAAACGGTCCCGACGCCGGACCAGGCTACGGCATTCTTTGGATCGATTCGGATGGTCTGTCGGAAGGCTTCGATGGCATCGTTGTGGCGGCTGAGGCGGAAGTAAGCGATCCCGAGGTTGTTCCAGGCATCGGCATTTTCTGGTTCGCTTTTCGTCCGCTTCCGGCACCAGTTAAGCAACCCCGGCCAGTCATTCATCTCTGATAGGGCACTAACGCGTTCCAACCATGTATCCGTCATTCCGTCTTTCCCCCCTTCATGAAGTCCGCCAAGTCCATACCTAGACGAACCCATGATCCACAGCGGGGAAATCATATCATAATTACAAAGGAAATAACATCAATGATAATAGATTGAAATCATTTATCTTCGTCGATGGTAACGATGCTGAGTGTGGCGGAAATCTCATCAGGCTATCTGTTAGGTGACAACTGTCAGGACATCGTTTACTGAAAAAACTGTCACGACATCGTTAAATCGCAACTCTGAAACTGTATGATCTCACGATGCCGTGACCAGTATTCAGTCGGTTATCGCAGTCGATATTTGTATTCTTCAACCTGGA
>JAHJQU010000462.1 GCA_018819005.1 Pseudomonadota bacterium
AAGGTTGAACCGGATGAAATCTATAATCTGGCGGGACAAAGTTCGGTGGGACTTTCCTTTGAACAGCCGGTTGAAACCCTTGAGAGTATAAGTGTCGGCACGCTCAACCTCCTTGAAGCGATTCGTTTTATTAAACAGCCTATCCGTTTCTATAATGCCGGATCCGGTGAATGCTTCGGCAACACCGGCGGTATTCCGGCCGACGAATCAACACTATTCCAACCTCGAAGCCCATACGCAGTGGCCAAGTCAGCCGCTCACTGGGAGGTTGCCAATTACCGGGAGGCATATAATCTCTTTGCCTGTAACGGTATTCTCTTCAATCATGAATCTCATTTACGTCCTGAACGGTTTGTTACAGCCAAAATCATCAACACCGCCTGTCGTATATCCAATGGAAGCAAGGAAAAGCTTCATCTGGGCAATATTTCGATCGCCCGTGACTGGGGCTGGGCACCCGAATATGTCGAAGCGATGTGGCGTATTCTCCAGCAGGATGCCCCTGAAGATTTTGTGATTGCCACCGGCGAGACGAATACGCTTGAGGAGTTTGTTGCGGAGGCATTTGCCTGCGTTGGTCTTGACTGGAGCGACCATGTGGTAACGGACTCTTCGTTGTTGCGTCCTTCAGATATTATGGTAAGCCGGGCGAATTCTCAGAAAGCAATGCAAAAACTTGGATGGAGTGCTGAGTTTAAAATGCGCGATGTAATAAGGATGATGATTGATAACCAGTTGCAGGTTTCAGCCCGGGAGGTGAAGTAAAATTTAATAATAGTTCTCCCGCAGGCATGGTATCCTTGTTCGAATCGACAGCCGGAAGTTCTTTTCCGGCACACCCGAATTTGCTTTATTCTTTTTTATTTTATAACTCAGAACGTAACACTCAAAACAGCTTTTTGTATGTTTGGGAACTAAAAAAAAGATTTCTTGGAAACAATTTCATAAGAGTTGAGCAAAGGCCTCCTTGTAGGGATTCCCCTACAGAAAATATCAGGTTTTTCTGACAGGCAACCTCCCTGAATATGATAAGATAAAAAAATAATTTTCATAAAAGATAATTTTCCGGGAATTTTGCAAAGGTCTAAATGTTTAGAAAACACGCATTGATGTTTAACATAATCAACAGACTGCTTGATTTGAGCATCCTTTTGATTATTACCTGGCTGGTCGGACAAAAATACGGCTCAACCGAATTGATCAAGGTTTTTGCCATATGCGGAAGCCTGCTCATGATTGTTATCTTCTCCTTATCGGGTATTTACAAGTCATGGCGGGAAACTTCGATTCCCGGTCAGATCAGGTTTCTTTTTTTGGCCTGGCTTTCGGTTCTAATCATATTCAACGTAATTATTCTCCTTTTATGTAACAGTCAGCAAATGGTTGTTTTATGGCCTTTTGCTCTCTTCCGGGCTCCCGAATTTTTATACTGGTCAGCTTTAGTCTTCCTCGGTTTGGCAGCAGAAAGAATTATTGTAAAGATTACTTTAAATTCTCTCAGAAAAAAAGGCTTTAATAAGCGCACGGTTGTGATAGCAGGAGCAGGTGAGATCGGAGCTGAAGCGGGGCACGTGTGTTTCTTAAAAATTCGTGGCTCGGTTTTGATGTAATGTGTTTTTTCGATGATGATCCGGCAAAAGCAGATACGATTGTTGCCGAGAATAAAGTTGCCGGACAGCTGAGTGACATTGTGACATATGTTAAGAACAATAAAATAGACATGGTTTACATCGCTTTGCCTCTCCCACTCGACTTAAAAACAAGAAACATAGTTAGCGATCTTTCTGAGACGTCAGCCGAAATCTATCTTATTCCAGATGTACACGATGTTGGGCTTCTTAGAATGAGCCTTTCTGAAATTGCGGGATTACCTGTCATCAATCTGAACGATACTCCTTGTTCCGGACTTAATTATATTTTCAAACAGCTTGAAGACAAGGTGGTGGCTTTAATAATTTTAATTATGATATCGCCGCTCATGCTCCTGATCGCCCTTGGCATAAAATTGACATCTCCCGGACCTGTGTTATTCAGGCAGAGACGGTATGGAATAAACGGCGAGGATATAGTGATTTTGAAATTCAGAACAATGACCGTCTGCGAAGACGGACCGGATATTCCGCAGGCCATGAAGTGCGATTCCAGAGTTACCAGGTTCGGTTCTGTTCTTCGCCGCTTCTCTCTGGATGAACTGCCCCAGTTTTTTAATGTACTTCAGGGAAGCATGTCTGTGGTGGGGCCGAGACCTCATGCTGTTGCTCATAATGAACAGTACCGCAAGCTGATTAAATCCTATATGCTCAGACATAAGATGAAACCAGGCATTACAGGCTGGGCTCAAATAAACGGATTCAGAGGAGAGACCGATACGCTGGAAAAAATGAAAAAGAGAGTCGAATATGATATATACTATATAAACAACTGGTCGCTGTGGCTCGATATCAAGATTATCCTGATTACGATGTTTAAGGGGTTTTCCGGAAAAAATGCTTACTGAGGAACAAGGAAAAGATAGTTCATGAGTTGGTAATAGAAATCTTGAAATTCATGCGTTCCGAGAGGTTTGAAAAATTTCCGGATTCCGGATAAATGACATTTTTACATTCAATTACAAACAAAAGCCAACAAAAGAGGTGCAAGATGAGAAACAAAAAAAAATTCTGGGTTGGAGTCATTTTGATTGCGGCACTCGTTTTAATCGTTAGTGTAAGCGGTCTGATCGGCGCCGATGACGGCGAAAAACTTTTAAATAATTTTAAAATTGTCAAGCCAGCCGAATCGCTCATGCCTTCGGACGTTACAATCAAGACGGGGTTTGCTTCGGGCCCCGGAAGACAAATCGGAACTATCCAGAAAATCCGGGGGGGAGCATATGTGATTCACAAGAATGACAAAACCGCTTACAGTCTGAAAAACAATTTTCCTTTATTTACAGGCGATACGATGATCACATCGGACGAGTCCAGTATAGATGCTGTTATGAATGACAGGAGCCTTGTAACACTTGCTTCCTACTCCAAGATTACACTCACCGAATCGGTTTACGACCCTAAAAAAGAGACTCGTTCCTCTCTTGTTGATGTTTTGTTCGGCCAGGTGCGGTTCCTGGTAGTTAAGATATCAGGATCTCTAAATTTTAAGGTAAAAACACCGACTGCCGTTTGCGGCGTCCGGGGAACAGATTTTTGTATTTCAGTAATACCGGCATCCGTTAAAACATCAGGACTGGAAATTGTAAGCAAAGCATATGCATTTGAACCGGCATCTCTTATTACGACAGTGATAACCGGCCCTGGTTCAACGGTTGAATTTGCGGGCATGATAGGCCCGACTACAATTGTAGGTCCGACGTCGGTTGCATCTGCAGGAGTCGGCGCGGCAGCTACAGGTGCGAGTTTTGTGGGACCGGTTGCAGCCGGATCGGTGATGAATGCCGTAGGTCCGGGCCTTGCTACGATGAGAATGCCGCCGGGATTTGAGTAAAACAATTGGTTATAAGAAAACATAAAAACTGCCCGGGAAGATATTCTCTTTTCCGGGCAGTTTTTTTTATTATCCTTATATTTGTTGCTTCCTGCGCATCCATTCAAGAGAATTCTTCAGGGCATCCCGATTTCTCATTTTTTCAGGACAAGCCGTTTACCGAGGAAACGGCTTCATGGCTGAATGAAGGAACGCAGAGTAGAATAACTCCAGCTATAGCGCAGGAAGCCTCTCAGATAAACGGTTCGAACCGGCGGGAGCGCCTATATAAAGCGGTTGATTATGTATGGAAGAATTTCAATTTTAATAACTGGTACAGTGACAAGGCATTTGCGCTTACAGCGGATGAACTGTTCCGGACCAGAAATCTTGGAGGATGCAGTGATTTTGCGCTGGTAAGCGTGGTGCTTTTTAGATCGGCAGGTATACCATCGCGTCTGGTTATAACGGCAAATGTTGACTGGATGCAGGCTTTTCAGAAAAACGATCTGCTGATAACAACAGGGCACACCTTTGTCGAAGCATATCTTGAGGAGAAATGGCATCTAATCGATCCGACCAACCGGCTCCTTTTTGAAGGCTACGATGAAACGCAACGGTCCTATCCGAACATGGAATACTTATGTCTGCGCGGAACTGATTACTGGGATATGGGGGTGACCGGCATTTCAGACCTGAATTCAGTTCTGAGAAAAGAGGCCGGCTCTTTTAAAACAGAGAAATATAAAAGGCCGGAATACAAGCAGATATCGCTTAAAAACATCAAATAGTGATAATTCTCACGGAAGAGACGAAGATTACTGATTTATTAAGCCGCCATCAAAAATGACAGCGGCTTAATAAAATATTCTTCTAAAATTATGGTCTTACAGCTTTAGTGGTGTGAGGTGGTTGCGTGGTGTACGGTTGTTCCACCGCCGCCATCTGAAATGGCAGCAGCAGCTAAGCCTACTACTGCAACTGCTGCTACTCCTATTCCAACAATAGCTGCAGTGCTGAGACCGACAGCCGCTCCCGCTCCAGCCGCTCCCGCTCCTGCTGCTGCGCCTGTTCCTGATCCGGCTCCTGCGCCAGCTCCTGCTCCTGCCGCAGTTGCAGGTTCAGCAGCAAACGAGGAGACCGGAAAAAGAATAAATGCAAAAATTAGAATAAATATGCCAATTACAGTTTGTTTTGAATTTACAATTCTCATACTCAACCTCCTTTACGTTTAAATAGAAACTACTAATCCTGTTGTATTAAGCTATTTATCAATAGTCTAATTGCAAGTCAAGAAAAAAGGCACCTGTTAAGACTTTATTTTGCACTGATCACTTAATATTATCATTTTCAAGGAAAGTCTGTCAGGAAAACCTTATTTTGTCTGTAGGGAAATCCCTACAAGAGGCCTTTGCAGGATATTTATTCTTTTAACTTTTTTAAATCGGACTTGAATTTTCCCGGCATGAGATCGGAAACAATATCAAAGATATTCTGCCAGTGGTCTGGCCGGGCTGCCACGTCTCTTGTCCATGGGGAAAGCCCATACCCGTATTTTGTGCGGGTTTCATAATTGGTAAACATGTTCAGCGGAATTGTTACAAAGACGCCTTTATCATTGTAACCCCTGTTAAAATCATAAAAATCATCCGTATCGGTGAAACTGTACCAGAAACCAAGTTCTGCTCCCGTATCATATTCGCGGATTGCCGTAACCTTCCAGCCTATGTCCCCTGCCAGGAATCTCCCATACTGCACCTGAAATACCAGGTCAAGAGGCAGGCATTGATAGTATAAATTTCCAAGCAGAGTATATTTATATGAGTCTTCAACCCCCAGAAAAGACTCCTTTATTCGTTTTTTTACAAGGTCTCCTTCTATGCCGATTGCAAGACTTCCGTCTCCGATGAATGTCAATATTTCGGATCCTATGCCTGCATACATCCTTTCAAAATAGCCGGCACTTATCCTTGCAAATGTCTTGTCTGATAACTTTAATGTCTGATCGAGCAGCAGGCGGTCAAAAGTATAATTTTCTCCTGAATATTCCCATGAATCGCTCCGAACAGCATCCGCGGGGGGAATATTACTGGAAGAAATATTTGAATAAAAAGGTATATCAAGTCTTGCTGAGGCAACTCCGCCTTCCCAGAGTGTTGCCGTAACATAAGGTTTTATGCCTATTCTGTATTTAAAGAAACCTGAAGGATCATTCAGATAGCTTTCGAAATCGGGCTTGACACCGAAATCATAATCAAATTGTTTTTCATCTGAAGCGACCGCAATATTTGATTCTGTTTTGTCATTCCCTGACGTGACTGTTTCAACCTGAATGTGTTCAAACAAATCTTCTTCGGGGATTTTTTCGAAAAGATATCCTTCAAAATAATCGGGTTCCACCGACACCTTTAAAAACGGGATCTGGCGCCGTTTGAAAATCACGCTCAGCATTTTAGTATCTTTCGGAGAATGGAAAAGAAGTATTCTCAAAACCCTGCCGGCCGCTTTCTGGTTTGAAGGATACCTGGTATTTTCAAATTCGGCAACAAGGCTCCGTCCGTCGGTATGGACTGAGACGGATTGGAATCCGGCTTCCATGATGGCCTTTTTGATTATTGCTACCATTTCCTGATCGTCTCTTTCACCGAAATTTCTCCTGTCAACCGGATGCCAGAGCCGGGGATCGGCTTTTTTGGAAATAAGGGGTTTCCCGAGTTCAAACTGAAGGTTGCATGAAAAACCGATGGTTGTCCCTCTCTGATAAGAAAGGTCTATTCCGATATTCGGGAGGGCAGCTATCCTTAATCCGAAATTAAAAGGAGACTTGCTTCCTTCGGGAACGGGTTTAATCATGTCATTCTCATATTCTATTGGGTTGTACTCAGCCATAAGGCTGGCCCAGTCAAAAATTTTCCACTCAATTCCTCCGAAAAGCCCTATATCTTTGATTATGGGAGAAGTTATAGCTCCTTTAAGCCGCTTTGTGCCAAGACCTATTGTTATGTCAAAAGGGAAAATCTGGCGGCTGAATGCAACATATTCGGACGGGTAAAGCCGTGTTCCGTGAAAATCGTTAATTCCTACTGCAAAAGCCGGAAAATATTTTGATTCCGGGAGAATCTGGTATTTGATGTCAAAAGCCTTATCTTTGTAATTTCCGTAATCCGATCCGAGTCCGCCTTCTATGTTTGTTAATTCGGTAAGGCGGCCGCTAAATTCCATTCCGGGAAAAATTCCGATGGCACCGCTGTACCACCTGAAGGGAAGAGCCTGTGAAAATCCGAATCTCATAACACCGTCATCAATAACACGGGCGGTTGGAATTTCCATGAGACCTGTGCCGCCCCAGTTAGCGGGATTGTTAAATGGACGATCTGATGCAGCGGCATGTGGCAGAAAACCTGTCTGAAGCAGTATCAGTAGAGAAGCAAAGGTCGCCAACAGTGTTCTTGACATAAATTATAACTTGCTGATAGAAGGAAAGAAAAAATATTTTAGACAGTGGTTGATTTCCCTATCACAAGGGTTCTTTTTAAGTCAATTGTTATTGACGGCTTCGTAAAAAGTCCCAAGTCCCGTCACTCCCGTGAAAACGGGAGTCCAGAACAGATTGTATTTACTGGATTCCCGCTTTCGCGGGAATGACATAAAAGGGTAAATTCTGACTTTTTACAAAGCCGTCATTAATACTTCACACGGAGGATAATTTGTTTAAAAAAAACATTACTTCTTTCGCAATCGTTTTATTCGCTCAATTATCTTTCTTATTCATAATCTCAGCAGCATGTGCTGAAAAAAATATTGCAGCAGATGTTGTACGCTATGTCAACCAAGGGATACTCGATATCTCAGGCCTTGAGGCGGAAGCTCTGAAAAAGTATGCTTCGGTAACCGGCAACAACTATACAAGCGACAGCGCTGTTTATGAAACTCTTAAAAATGATGTAATCCCTGTTTATAATAAATTTCTTGAGATGTTGAAAAAAATTCCGGTGCAAACGGATGAGGTACAACAGTTGCACGCTATTTATGTTCAGGGCGTCGAAACTATGTATAACGGGTTTGTTGCTAAAAAGCAGGCTCTTGAGAGAAAAGACGAATCGAGACTTATTTATGCGAACGGGCAGATAGAAAAAGGGCGCGCTGAAACCGAGAGATGGCGCGGTAAGCTTTCAGAACTCTGCAAAGGCTATGGTGTCAAAGTAGGAAAATAGACACGGTTCAAATTCTAACAACGGGAAATAAAAGAATGAACATGTTATGCGGGAAAAAATGGAAACGGATTCTTTTAATAAATATTATAGCGCTTTTTTCAGCCGGCATATTACTGCTGAATGCTCATGCCGGCACGGTTGCACAGCCCCAGGCGCTTAAAGGTTTTGACGCAAGCAAATTAAGCCCCCAGGAAATTGAAGAGCTGATCAAAGCCATCAGGGAAAACAGAATTGATCCCGACCTGCTCAGGCAGGCTAAAGAAAAGTATAAAGGTAAAACGGATGAGTTAAAAGAGAAAACAAAAACAGAGAAAGCTATTGAAGATCTTATAAAAAAGAAAGATGAAGAGAAAAAGTTGACCGATGTTGTATTTCTTTACGGAGAGGTTCTTAAGCCCGGGAGTTATAAATTTACTCAGGGAATGACTATCAAGGATCTTCTGCCCGGTTTATCGAGTCTGAAACAGGATGCTTATTTGGATCACGCCGTAGTTAAAAGGATCAGAACAGAAGCCAAAGAACCTGATGTCCGCTTTGACGATAAGCTTCCATACAGGCAGAAAGAAAAGTCGGACATTAATTTAAAAGATGCTTTTAAAAAAGAGTATCCGAAGACCATTACATTTAATCTGGGCTCTCTTCTTATTTCCGGAGATGAAACACAAAACATTAAGCTGATGCCTGGCGATGAAGTCTATGTTTATAACAAACGTATTAAAGAGATTATCAGCGGATATGAATCGGAAGAAGAATTCTTCAGGAAATTTAAACCGGAAAAAGACCAGCCCCTTAAAATTTTCGGGCGCGAACTATTTTCCAGATTACCGGACACTTTTGAACCTGTATCAAATGCTCCTGTTTCTATAGATTATGTTATAGGGCCTGGTGATGAGATAGAAGTACTCATGTGGGGAAGAATCGATGCCCAATATTCATTGAAGGTTGACAGGGAAGGGAAAATTAATTTTCCGCAAATCGGGCCGATCCAGGTTGCAGGGCTTACTTTTGAAGAAATGAGCAATGTTATTATCGGAAAAGCGGAGTCGATAACAGGGGTTAACGTATCTGTTTCAATGGGAAAACTCAGAACAATACAGGTTTTTGTCCTGGGTGAAGTTGAATCTCCGGGAATTTACACTGTAAGCTCGATCGCAACCGTCTCCAATGCGTTGCTTTATTCGGGAGGGC